>JANYIP010000370.1 GCA_025361995.1 Streptomycetales bacterium
CGATCTGGAGACCCCACATGAGAACACCACCAGCCGCCGCGAACGGCGGCCGAGTGCTGCTGACCGTCGAAGAAGCCGCACGAGCACTGAGGATCGGCCGGACCACCGCCTACCGGCTCGTTGCGGACGGGCAGATCGACAGCATCCAGATCGGGCACCTCCGGCGGATCCCCATCGACGCACTCGCCCGGTTCGTCCGCGACCGCCGCGACGCCGCTACCGCCAGCTGAACCACCACTGTGAGGAGAGAAACCAATGGGTACCAGGGCGTCGAACAACGAGTCCTCGATCCACCAAGACGCCGCTGGCCGCTGGCACGGCTACGTCTCTATGGGCCTGCGCGAAGGTGGACGCCGAGACCGGCGCCATGTCAGCGGCCCGAGCCGACGCGAGGTCGTCACGAAGGTTCGCGCCCTGGAGGCCAAGCGGGACGCAGGCACCGCGCTCGGAGCAGGCACACCACCCACCGTCGCAGTTTGGCTGACCGAGTACCTGGACAACGTCGCCGCGCGCCGTGTCCGTCCATCCACCCTGGACCGGTACCAGTCGATGGCCCGCGTGCACATCATCCCGGCCGTCGGTCACCACCGACTCGACCGGCTGCAGCCCGAACACGTCGAACGGATGTACACCGCCATGGCCAACCTCGGGCTCGCCCCGGCGACTGTCCTGCAAGCACACCGGCTGCTGTCCCGAGCCCTGAAGATCGCCATGCAACGTGGACGCGTCGGACGCAACGTCTGCACCCTGGTCGACGCGCCGAGCCTTACCCACCACGAGATCCAGCCACTGACCGTCGCCGACGCCCGCAAGATCCTCACCACCGCCACCACCCGGCGCAATGGAGCCCGCTGGGCCGTCGCCCTCGCCCTCGGCCTCCGCCAAGGCGAGGCCCTCGGCCTTCAATGGTCCGACATCGACCTCGACGCACCCTCACTCACCGTTCGGCGCGCACTGCAACGCCAACGCGGCAAAGGCCTCGTCCTGGTCGAGCCGAAATCACGGTCCGGTCGGCGAACCATCGCACTGCCCGAACCCGTCGTCGAGCTCCTCCGGGACCACCAGCTCGCCCAAGACGGTGAACGCGCCCACGCCCGCGACGAGTGGCGCGACCTGGACTTCGTCTTCGCCCAACCCACCGGCACGCCCATCGACTCCCGCGCCGACCGCCGCGACTGGGACCAGCTCCTCAAAGACTCCGAAGTCCGCCCAGCCAGGCTCCACGACGCCCGCCACACCGCCGCCACCACCCTGCTGATCATGGGCGTCCCCGCACGCGTCGTCATGCAGATCCTCGGCCACTCACAAATCGGGCTCACCCTCGGCACCTACAGTCACGTCGTCCCAGAGCTCGCCACGGACGCCGCCGACAAGATCGCCCAGGCATACTGGAGGTAGCGCGGCGGGGGAGCGGGGTCGTCTGGCGGCAAAGTCAGCAATTGCAACCACGATGGCACCGTTGATCTTGTGCCAACCAGGGAAAACCTGCATCTTCGCAGGTCAAACGGGGTGCGCCGCCAGGGACTTGAACCCCGAACCCGCGGATTAAGAGTCCGCTGCTCTGCCAATTGAGCTAGCGGCGCGTGGGCCAGAGGCTAGCAGGCAGCCTCCTGCCCGGCGAAATCAGTTCCCGTAGGAGCGGCGCTCGCAGCAGCTTCGCCGAGGGCCGTGGCGAGCAGCTCGCGACGGATGTCGTCGGCCACCGCCTCGGTCCGGTAGATCTCGCGCGACGCAGGACCACACGGGTCCAGCAAGTCGGCGAGGAGGGTGATGGGTACCCGATGGGCGAGCAAGGACATGACGCGTTCCTGAGGGGGAATCACATCGATGTAGTTCGGCATCCCGCACGCTGTACTTGAGCCCAAACCGGGACATTCCGCTAGGTCGAAGATCACGGAATGGCAACACGTACTCCGGTTCGGGTGTCCGGGCGTCGAAGGACCGCCCGTGACAGGTGAACACGGTCCCATCCACTCGCGTACGCGGCAGGCAGTCTTCGCCGCAGCGGTGGTGCTGCTGGTTGGCGCCGGTGGGGTCACGGCCAGAGCTGCATACGGCGCGAGGGGCGCCGGAGGGGATGCAGCTAAGGCCGTGGCTACACCGGCGGCCAGCGCGGCGCCGGTCCAGACGCCTGCGCCAGTCCCGGCACCCGTCGTCCAGGCAGCGGTGGCGCCGGCGAGCACGTCGACGACGTTCACCACGACGCTGTCCGCGGGCTCGAAGGGCGCCATTGTCGCCGCGGTGCAGCAGCGGCTGGCCTGGACGGGGCTGGTGGTCGCGAAGACGTCGGCGTTCGACGCGGTCACGGTCAAGGCGGTGCGCAAGTTCCAGGTGAAGCAGAGCCTGAAGGTGACCGGGCGGGTGGACCTCACGACGTACAAGCGACTGGTGGCGGTGACCCGCAGGGGAACAGGGCTGGACCCGCGGTGCGCCACGACCGGCCAGGTGCTGTGCATCGACAAGAGCCAGAAGGTGCTGCGCTACCTGGTGAACGGCAAGCAGATGCTGCTGATCGACGTGCGCTTCGGCTCGCCGGCGCTGCCGACCCGCGAGGGCGTGTTCTCGGTCTACTCTAAGAGCCGCAACCACGTGTCGACGCTGTTCCACACGCCGATGCCGTTCGCGCTGTTCTTCTCCGGCGGCCAGGCCGTCCACTACTCCAAGTTTTTCCATGCGGTCGGCTACAACGGGCACTCGCACGGCTGCGTGAACGTGCGGGACATCTTGGCCGCCGAGTACCTCTTCGACCACGTGCCGGTGGGTACGAAGGTGGTCATCTACCGCACGACGAGCTAGCCCGCCGACGTACGCAGAGGTCTTGTCGGACGACCGGGCTAGGTTGTCGGGATGCCCTACGCTCCGTCCTCCGCGCCGCTGATGCCACCCGACCTGTCCCAGTTCGCGTTCTGGCTGGGGAGCTGGGTGGTGGTCCACACGGACGAGGACGGCGGGGAGTGGGAGGGTTCGAACCTGGTGGCCCTCGTCGAGGGGGACAAAGCGGTCGAGGAGCGGTTCACGCTGGTCCAGCCCGATGGCGAGGTGATGACGGGGCGGAGCTATTCGGTGCCGGTTACCGGGCGAGGGTGGTGCCAGACGTGGGTGGACAATTCGGGCAGCTACCTCGATTTCGTCGGCGGTTGGAACGGCTCGGAGATGGTGCTGGAGCGCACGTCCGAGCGTGCGGGGGCGCTTCTGCAGCAGCGGATGATCTGGTACGGGATCGCCCATGACGCGTTCTGCTGGGACTGGCAGTCGCGCGCCGGCGACAGTCCGACCTGGGAGCTCAGCTGGCGGCTGGCCTACCGGCGCGCGTCATGACGGGCACGAAGCAGCTCGATCTCGAACGGCTCCGCGCGGACACGTCCGGTACGGAGAGGGTGGCCCATCTCAACAACGCAGGCGCGGCACTGCCGCCCAACCAGGTGGTCGACGCCGTGGTGTCGTTCCTGCGGCGCGAGGCGGAGATCGGCGCGTACGAGGCGGCCGCCGAGGCTGACGACGTGATCGAGGGCGTATACGGATCGGTGGCCCGGCTGATCAACGCTCGCCCCGACGAGATCGCCCTTGTCGAGAGCGCGACGCGCGCCTGGGACATGGCGTTCTATGCGATCGACTTCCGGCCGGGTGACCGGATCCTCACGTCGCGCAGCGAGTACGCGAGCAACGCGATCGCGTTCCTCCAGGTCGCCCGGGGGCGGGGGGTCGTGGTGGACGTGGTACCCGACGCGCCGGACGGGGCGCTGTCGACCGATGCGCTGCGAGCGATGCTGGACGAGCGGGTCAAGCTGATCGCGATCAACTACGTGCCGAGCCAGAACGGCCTGGTCAACCCAGCGGCCGAGATCGGAGCCGTCGCGCGCGGGGCGGGAGTGCTCTACCTGCTGGACGCCTGCCAGGCGCTCGGCCAGCTGCCGGTTGACGTCACGGAGCTCGGCTGCCACCTGCTCTCGGCGAACGGCCGCAAGTTCTTGCGCGGCCCGCGGGGTACTGGCTTCCTGTGGGTGGACCCCGCGGTCCTCGACCGGCTCGAGCCGCCGTTCCTCGACGACCATGCGGCAAGGTGGACGGCGCCGGACACGTACGAGATGCGCCCCGACGCCCGCCGCTTCGAGACGTGGGAGGCGAGCTACGCGGGGCGGATCGGCTTGGGCGTGGCGGTCGAGTACGCGCTGGCGGTCGGGCTGTCGGCGATCGAGGCGAGGAACGCGGTGCTGTCCAACCGGTTGCGGACCGGGCTCGCCAGGATCCCCGGCGTCACCGTGCACGACCGCGGGAACCGGCGGTCGGCGATCTGCACGTACACGCTCGAGGGACGGGAACCGGTCGAGGTCAGGGAGCGTCTGTCGGACGGCGGGGTTAACGTCTCAGTGGCGACCTCGGCGACCGCGATGTACGACATGCCAGAACGAGGGGTGACTGCGGTCGTGCGAGCCTCCCCGCACTACTACAACTCCGAGTCCGAGATCGACACCCTGCTCACCGCGATGGAAGACATCCGTAAGACATAGGTCGTGTAACGGAGGTGTACGTGGGTAGACGGTTCAGCGAGGATGGGGAATCCGCAGGCACAAGGGGCAGGACCGACGGGACGGACGGGACTATGACGAGCGCCTGGGTGGAGGGGCCGGAGGAGCCGCTGAGCGAGGCGGCTGCCGAGGCCTATGTGGCGAGCACCTGCTTCAAGACTGGGCCACCGGCCCTCCTCGGTCTCGAGCTCGAGTTCGTGGTGCGGCACGACGGCGACTGGTCCGTGACGGTCGACGACCAACGGGTACGTACGATCCTTGACTCCCTCCCCGCGCTTCCGGCGGCCGGCACTCTCACGCTGGAGCCCGGCGGGCAGGTTGAGCTCAGCACCCGCCCAGCCCCCGATCTAAGCACGCTCGTGCGTGACGCATGCACAGACCTCGCCGTGCTCCGCGGGGCTTTCCTCGCGGCGGGCATCGAGCTCGTCGGCACCGGGCTCGACCCGGTCCGCTCGCCCAGGCGCGTCCTCGACGCGCCCCGCTATGTCGAGATGGAGCGCTGCTTCGACCGCTGGGGACCCTCCGGCCGGACGATGATGTGCTCCACCGCAGCAGTCCAGGTCACTGTCGACGCGGGCCACGAGGGTTCAGGCGTCGACGGCTTCGCCACCCGCTGGGACCTGCTCCACGAGGTCGGACCGGCGCTCGTCGCGGCCTTTGCGAACTCGCCCTACCGGGGAGGGCGGCCGACGGGCTGGAAGAGCTCGCGCCAGCAGGCCTGGCTCGGCTTCGACCCGGCGCGTACCCGGTCCGTCCAGACCTGCTCGGGCGCGAACCCGCGCGAGGTCTACCAGCGCTACGCGCTCGACGCCGGGGTGCTGCTCGTCCGCAGTGCCGGCGGCGACTGGCAGGCTCCTGCGGGGATCACCTTCCGCGACTGGGTACACGGCGCCTGGCGCTCTGTGCCTGGGCTGCGGGCCCCGGTGCTCAGCGACCTGGAATACCACCTCACGACTCTCTTCCCACCCGTACGCGCCCGCGGCCCGGTGGAGGTCCGCTACATCGACGCCCAGCACGGCGACGCCTGGCGGGTGCCCGTAGCCGTGGTGACAGCGCTGCTCGACGACCCGCGGGCCGGCGACGAGGCCCGGGCCGCTGTCGCTGGGGTCCACGGGCGCTGGGAGTCCGCCGCCCGCGAGG
>JANYIP010000377.1 GCA_025361995.1 Streptomycetales bacterium
ATACCTCACCGACCTGGGTGGCAATCTTCAACAGCCGCAACTCATCTGTGGGGGTCAGTCCATAGCCGCTCTTGATCTCGACGGTGGTCGTGCCGCCCCGCAGCATCTCGGTGACCAGGCGCCTCGCGCCTGCCTCGAGCGCGTCGTCGGTGGCCGCCCGGGTCGCCTCGACGGTGCTGCCGATGCCCCCGGCGGTGTACGTTCCCCCGCTCATCCTGGCGGCGAACTCAGCCGCCCGGTCGCCGGCGAAGACCAGGTGTGCATGGCTGTCGACGAAGCCGGGTATCACCGTGCGACCACCGAGGTCGACCTGCGCGTCTGCGCCGCTGGGTGCGGCGGTAGCAGGCCCAACCCAGCCGACGTGCTCGTCGACGACGAGCAGCGCAGCATCGGTGAGCACCCCCAAGGGCGTCCCGTCGCCGACTTCGGAGGCGCACGTGACGAGCTGGCCGATCCCGGTCAGGAGGGTCGTTTTCACGTCGTCACCGGATTCACGCCGTCACGGCCTCGATCGAGTTGGCCAGGGCGCGGCCGACATCGCCGATGCCGGCGTGCACGCCGTCGCGCACCACGACCCGGCCGCTCGCGACGACATGGCTCACGTCAGCCGCGGTGGCCGCGAACACGGCCGTCTCCGGGGTGGCTCCGCTGCCGGCGGTACGGACCGAGTCCAGCCGCACAGTGACCAGGTCCGCGTACCCACCCGCCGCGATCACGCCGGCCTCCGGCCAGCCGAGGGCGTCGTGGCCTGACCGGGTTGCCGCCGTCAGAAGGTCGGCGGCAGTGAAGTGCCCGCGTCGTCGGGTCGACAGCCGCTCGTCGAGCTCGACCGCCCGAGCCTCCTCGAAGAGGTCCACCACGGCATGGCTGTCCGAGCCGAGCGAGAGCGGGGAGCCGCGGTCGACGAGCTCGCGGGCCGGGCCGATGCCGTCGGCGAGATCGCGCTCGGTGGTCGGGCAGAAGCACACGCCGGTACCGCTGCCGCCGAGCAGGCTGACGTCGCCGGCGCTCAGGTGGGTCGCGTGCACGGCGGTACTGCGCGGGCCGAGCGCGCCGGCGTCGGCCAGGACCTGGGTGGGCGTCCGGCCGTACGCGGCGAGGCAGGCGTCGTTCTCCGCCACCTGCTCGGACAGGTGGACGTGCAGGGGCGCGTCGTGGGCGGCAGCCCAGGCGGCCACGGTGCCGATCGCCTCTGCGGGGACGCCGCGGACGGAGTGGACCGCTGCCCCCACCCGTACGTCGGGGGCGTCGGCGAACGTGTCGCGCAGCGAGCTGGTCCGCTGCGCCCAGCTGTCGGCCGAGCCGTCGCCGAACCGGGTCTGCACGCCGTCCAGCGGCGCGCCGATACCTCCGGCGAGATAGCAGGTGTCGAGCAGGGTGAGGCGCAGACCGGCTTCGCGGGCGGCCTGGACCAGCACGGTGCCCATCGCGTTCGGGTCCGCGTACGGCGTCCCACTGCCCCCGTGGTGGAGGTAGTGGAACTCCCCGACGCAGGTGATCCCGGCCAGCACCATCTCGGCGTACGAAGCCCGGGCCAGCGCGAAGTAGGAGTCGGGGTCGAGCCGGTCGGCCACCGCGTACATCTGGTCCCGCCACGTCCAGAAGGTGCCCTGCTCGGCCTGAGTACGGCCGCGCAGGGCCCGGTGGAAGGCGTGCGAGTGGACGTTGGCCAGCCCCGGCAGGGTGAGCCCGCGCAGCTGCGTCACCCCGGGGACCCCGGCTCGGAACTCCCCGGCGGAGACCGAGGTGATCCGGTCCCCGGAGGTCACGACGAGCACGGCCTCGGCGACGGTGGGGCCGCCGAGCCAGGCGTACTCGCACAGGTACTTGTGGGTGCTCACGAGGGCGCTCCGGCCGCCCTGTCCGCCATGACGGCGGCCAGGGCGTCGACGCCGGCGTGGCAGTCGGCGAGGTCAGCGTGCTCCGCGGGGCTGTGGGAGACGCCGGTCGGGTTCCGTACGAAGATCATCGCGGTCGGCACCTGGGCGGACAGGACGCCGGCGTCGTGCCCGGCGCCGGTGGGCAGGACAGGGGTGTCGCCGAGCACCCGAGCCAGCGCGGCCCGGGTCGCACCCGCGAACTCGACAACACCAGTGAGGGACTCGGCGGCGACCTCCGCCGTGGTGGGATCGGTGCCTGGCGCGGTCGCTGCGGCAGCGATCGCGGCCACCAGCGCCTCCAGGGTGGCCTGGTCTGGGGCGCGGGAGTCCAGCCAGGCGCGCACCTGGGACGGGATCCCGTTGGTGGCGCCCGGGTCGACCAGCACCCGGCCGAACGTGGCGAGCGCCCCGGCGCGCTCGGCCTCGGAACGGGCCGCGAGCACGGTCCTGGCAAACGCCAGCACCGGATCACGGCGGTCGGCCAGCCGGGTCGTACCCGCGTGGTTGGCCTCGCCGGTGAAGGTGAAGCGCCAGCGTCCGTGCGGCCAGATCGCCGAGGCGAGACCGATCGGCGCCTGCAGGTCGACCAGCCCACGGCCCTGCTCCACGTGCAGCTCGACGAAGACGCCGACCCGGGCGAGGGCCTCGTCGTCGCGCCCGAGATGGGTGGGGTCCAGCCCGGCCGCCTGCTGCGCTGCGGCCAACGTGGTGCCGTCGTCGTCGGTCAGGGCGCGGGCGCGGTCGGGGTCCAGCACCCCGCTGGCCAGGCGTGACCCGACGCAGGCGAGCCCGAAGCGGGCACCCTCCTCGTCGCCGAAGCAGACCACGGCGACCGGCCTGGTGGGCTGGGTCCCGCTGCTGCGCAGCAGGTCCACGGCTGCCAGCGCGCAGACCACCCCCAGCGGCCCGTCGTAGGCGCCACCGTCCGGCACCGAGTCGAGGTGCGAGCCGGTGACGAACGCGTCACGCGGCTCGCCGGTCCAGCCCGGCGGCAGCCACCAGGCCCAGAGGTTGTGGTTACGGTCGGGCACGACATCCATGCCGCGCGCCTGCGCCGCGGCGGTGAACCACTCGCGGCAGGCGAGGTCGGCGGCGTTCCAGGCGTACCGCCGGTAGCCGCCCGTCGAGGCATGACGACCGACCGGGAGCAGCGACTCCCAGAGCGGGTCGAATGCGGTGGCCGCGTCCACGGCTGCTGTCATCCTTCGCCCATCGGGATGCGTACGCCCCGCGCGGCGGCCACGTCGGCCGCGAGGTCGTACCCGGAGTCCACGTGCCGGATCACGCCCATGCCCGGGTCGTTCGTGAGGACCCGCTCGAGCTTGGCCGCCGCCAGCGCGGTGCCGTCGGCGACGGTGACCTGGCCGGCGTGGATCGAGCGCCCGATGCCGACCCCGCCGCCGTGGTGGATCGAGACCCAGGAGGCGCCCGACGCGGTGTTCACCAGGGCGTTGAGCAGCGGCCAGTCAGCGATCGCGTCGGAGCCGTCGAGCATGGCCTCAGTCTCCCGGTACGGCGAGGCGACGGAGCCGCAGTCGAGGTGGTCGCGGCCGATGGCGATGGGTGCGGTCACCGTGCCGTCGGCCACCAGCTCGTTGATCCGCAGCCCGGCGAGGTGCCGCTCGCCGTACCCGAGCCAGCAGATCC
>JANYIP010000324.1 GCA_025361995.1 Streptomycetales bacterium
CCAGGTAGCGGGGTGCGGCCTCCTGCCGCAGCAGCCCGCCGGGGCCGACGGTGACGTCGAGCAGGTCGGCGTCGGCGGACACCATGGTGAAGACGACCTCGCGCCCGGCCAGCTCGGCGACGCTGCCCACCACCGTCGCGCCGTCGGACACCAGGTCCTCAGCCTTGGCCCGGGTCCGGTTCCACACGTGGACGTCGCGACCGGCCACCAGCAGGCGCTTGACGATGGCGTGGCCCATCCGGCCGGTGCCGATCCAGCCGACGGTGTCGGGAGCGCTCATCAGATGTTCCTCATCCCAGGAGTGGTGGTGGCGGTCGGCGCGAGCGGCGGGCTGCCCGCATGGCTGGCCGCCCCGAGGTAGAGCCGGGCGACTTCGGGATTGCCCAGCAGGTTGGCGCCGGTGTCGACCAGCCGGACCCGGCCGGCCTCGAGGACAGCGCCGAAGTGCGAGGCTGCGAGGCCGGAGCGGGCGTTCTGCTCGACGAGGAGCACCGTCCGGCCGGTCGAGGACAAGGCCTGGATGCTGGCGAACACCAGCTGCCGCGACTTCGGGTCGAGCCCGATGGAGGGCTCGTCCAGCAGGATCAGCGTCGGGTCGAGGACCAGGGTGCGGGCCAGCTCGACCTGCTTCTGCTCGCCGCCGGACAGCGACCCCGCGTGCTCCTTCGCCCGGGTCCGGCAGATCGGGAAGGCCTCGACGGCCTGCTCCATCCGCGTGCGCAGGAGGTCGGCGTCCTTGAGCAGGTAGCCGCCCATCAGCAGGTTGTCCCAGACCGACATGGCCGGGAAGAGGCTGCGCTCCTGCGGGACGTGCGCGACCCCGCGCTGCAACCGTGCCTTGGGACTCAGCCGGCTGATCTCGTCGCCCTCGAAGGTGACCGTGCCCTGCCGGGGGCGGAGCAGGCCGCTCACCGTCTTGAGAACGGTCGACTTGCCGGCCCCGTTCGGGCCGATCAGGCAGGTGATGGCGCCGCGCTCGATGTCCAGGTCGACGCCCTTGAGGATGTCGCCGGCGCCGTAGCCGGCGACCACGCCGCGCAGCTCGAGGATGCTCGTCATCGTCATGACCCCAGGTACGCGTCGAGGACGGCCGGGTTGGCCTGGGCCTGCTCGGGCGGCCCGGTGAAGATCGGCCGCCCGGCCTCGAGCACGATGACCGGGTCGCAGAGCCGCATGACGAAGCTCATGTCGTGCTCGACGATCAAGAAGGTGACGCCGGCCTCCTGCCGGTCGCGGATGTGCCGCTCCATGGTCTGGATCAGGACGGGGTTCACCCCAGCGGTCGGCTCGTCCAGCATCACGAGCTTGGGCGAGCTCATCAGCACCGCGGCGAACTCGAGCAGCTTGCGCTGACCGTACGAGAGCTCGCTGGCCTGCAGGTCGGCCACCTTGACGAGGGTGAACTCCTCGAGCAAGGCAGCGGCCCGCTCGCGGTCGGCCCGCCCGATCCGCCGGGTGAACAGCTGGGGCCAGGTGTAGCCGGCAGCCACCGCGAGGTTTTCCAGCACGGTCAGCTGCGGGAACACCCGAGCCTGCTGGAAGGTTCGTGACAGCCCCTGCCGGTAGAGCTGGCCCGGGTCGCGGCCGGTGACCTCGCGGCCGGCGAAGTGAACCCGCCCGGTGTCGGCCTTGAGGTAGCCGGTGACGATGTTGAAGACCGTGGTCTTGCCGGAGCCGTTGGGCCCGATCAGCCCGGTGAGGGTCCCTTGGCCGACGGCGAACGTGCAGTCGTCGACCGCACGCACTCCGCCGAACCGCTTGCCGATCCCCTCCACCGTCAGCAGGCCGTTCATACCCGGCCGCCGTTCGGCAGGACGACAGTTCCCGCGCTGGCCGGGAGGGCTGCCGGACCTGGTGCGGCACTGCCGTCCGTCGCGTCCACGGTGCGCGCCCGCCGGCGTCGGCGCAGCCGGTCGCCGATCGTGGGCACGATCCCGCGCGGGAGGACCAGCATGATGACCAGGAACACCAGCGCGTACGTGATCAGGTAGAACTGGCTCGCGCCCAGGTGGTAGGCCAGGTACTGCTGACCCAGCTCGAGGATGAACGCCCCGATCACCGGCCCCCACAGGGTCGCCCGCCCGCCGAGGAAGGTCATCAGGACGATGGCGATGGTGATCAGCGGATCGACGGCGAACTGCGGGTAGATGAAGCTCTCGTAGTAGGCCCAGACCGCGCCGACCACCGCGACGATGCCGACGCTCACGCAGAACGCCAGCACCTTGACACCGGTCACCCGTACGCCGATACCGCGCGCCTTGTCCTCGTCCGCGCGTACGGCGACCAGCGAGAGGCCGAGCTTGCTGCGCATGACGTACCAGGTGATGCCCATGGTGGCCGCCAGCAGGGCCACCAGGACGAAGTAGTAGGGCCGCTCGAACGTCGCGGCAGGGAAGGGCGGGATCGGCAGCGCGAGCCCCTGCGCGCCGCCGGTGATGCTGTTCAGGTTGAAGAGCAGGGTCTGCACGACGAAGAGCAGCGTGATGGTCACGATCGCGAACACGTCGGCCCGGATCCGCATGGTGAGGGCGGCGATCGGCCAGCCGATCAGGGCGGCGACCAGGAACACGACAGGCAGGAGCAGGAACGGCTCGTACCCGGTGGCCAGGGTGTGGCCTTTGATCATGAACCCGAGCGTGTACGCGCCGATGCCGAAGAAGGCCGCGTGCCCGAGCGACGGGTAGCCGGCGAAGCCGCCGACCAGGTTCCAGGCGCTGGCCATCGTCGCGAACATGAGCGTGAAGATGAGCATGTTCAGCACCCAGTGCTCGAGACCGAGCAGCGGCGCGGCGATCAGCACGACGAAGAGCCCACCGCCTCGGGCCAGCCCGCGCGCGGTCATATCGCTCCTCGCTCGACCTTGCCGAATAGGCCCTGCGGGCGGACGAGGAGCACGACGATCAAGATGATGAAGAAGGTCATCTCCGACCACTGCGGGGAGTACACGGCCACGGCGGCGGACGACGTCGACACGATCACCGCACCGAACACTGCGCCACCGACACTGCCGAGCCCACCCAGGATCACGATCGACAGCAGCCGGGAGATCAGGTCGTAGTGGCTGCCGGAGTTGAACGAGTAGAGCAGCCCGTACACCGATCCGGCAGCGCCCGCGGTGGCCGCACCGAGGCCGAAGCCGAGCGCCGACACCCGTGCGGCGTCGACCCCGAGCAGCCGGGCCGACTCCGGGTTCTGGACGGTTGCCCGCACCGAGCGGCCGAACCGTGTCCGGTTCAGCAGGAGGAGCAGGAGGCCGAGCGAGACCAGGCACAGGCAGAAGGCCCAGAACCGCACTACGGTGATCTGGTAGCCGAGGATGGTCCAGCTCGAGTTCGCGTACCCGGTGTTGATGCTCTTGCGGTTGGTGCTGAACGAGACCGACAGCACGCCCTCGATGAGCAGGGCGACGGCGAACGTGACGAGGAGGCTGAGCTCGGACCGGTCCTCGCGCTTCAGGGGACGCAGGAAGGACAGCTCGATGAGGACGCCCATCCCGAACATGACCACGGTCGTGATCGGGATGGCCAGGAACGGGTCGATGCCGAACGAGGTGAAGAGCTGGTAGGCGAGGTAGGCCGACATGATCACCAGTGCGCCCTGCGCCAGGTTGATCACTTTCATGATCCCGAAGATCAGGGTCTGACCGGAGGCCATCAGTGCGTAGACGCCTCCGGTCAGGACCCCGAGGATCAGCCCTTGGATCAGGGCATGCATCAGATGGTCACCCGCCCCAACCGGGCTTGGGGTAGACCGGGGTGGCCTTCGCGATCGTGGCCGGGAAGACCGGGACGAGCTTGCCGCCCTGCCACTGGATCAGGTTGAAGCTCCCGGTGGGCGCCCCGTCCGGTCCCCAGCTCAGGTTGCCGAGCAGCGTCGGCCAGCTGCCCTGGTGCAAGGTGGCGATGATCGTCGCGTTGTCGACCTTGCCGGTCTTGGCCGCGACCTCCTCGAGCAGCTGTCCCGCGGCGAACGCCTCGGCGCTGCTGTTGTCGATCGTGTCCGCAGTGCCGCCGTACGCCTTGATGTACGCCGCAGTGAACGCGTCGCTGCCCTGCGCGGTGGAACCGGGGAACCAGTCGCCGGCGGACATGATGCCGGCTGTGTTGGACGCACCGACCTTGTCGGGGAACTCGGCCGGAGAGTTGGCGCCGTTGGACATGAACATGAACTTCGGGCTGAACTTGAGCTGGATCAGGCTCTTGACCTGGGCGTACGCGTCATCGCTCTGGGTCCCGCTCACCAGGACGTCAGGTGCAGCGGCGACCACCTTGGAGATGATGGCGGAGAAGTCCTGCGTCTCGGCGGGGTAGACCTGCTTGTAGACGGTCTTGATGCCGGCCGCCTCGAAGCGGGCCCGGATGTCCTCGGCGATCGGCGCCGCGAAGGGGTCGTCCAGCTCGGCGTACGCAGCGGTCTTCGGCCGGTCGGCCGCTGGCAGCGACAGGACCCAGTCCGCGAAGACGTCGCCGGACTTGACCACCGGCGCGGGCTGGACGAAGAACAGGTTGTCCAGCTTCTGGGCGAACACGGCTGGGCCGCCGCCTGCCGGCTCGATGAAGGCGTAGCCATAGCGCTTGGCGACCTGGGAGGCCGGCACCGTCAGCAAGCTGGAGAACGGGCCGAAGACCAGGTCGACCTTGTCCGAGTTGATCAGGTTCTGGTAGTTGGTGACCACCTGGGTGGGACTGGAGGCGTCGTCCACGATGTTGAACTGCACCTGACGACCGAGGATCCCGCCCTTGGCGTTCACCTGTTGGGCCCACAGCTCGTAGCCGTTCTTCACGGCCTTGCCCGAGTCGGCGAAGTCACCAGTCAGCGAGATCGACGCCCCGATGACCAGCGGCGTCTTGTTCGCCGAGGCGCTGGGGGCGGCCGACCCGGTCGTTCCGGTGGACGACGAGCTGCAGGCCGCCAGCGCGAGGACGAGGAGCGAGACCCCGAAGGCTGTGCGGTGGCGGCGCAAACGATGGTTCCGTGGCATGACCATTCCTCCATGACGAGGCTTGGAGAACTGCGGACCGAGGCGTCCGCTGCCATCTGCACGTGCAAGGACACAAACGATTGCGGTCACTGTCCATCAGCGCACCTCCAACGTCAAGACATCGCATTGAAATGTTGCGTTGTCGTCACCAGAAACCTGCGCTGTGCGGTGCACCGATGTAGGGCAACCGATTGTGCTGCGGGGGCTCAGGGCGGGCCCTAGACTCCGCGCATGGAGCGGGTCAAGCTGACCGATGTCGCCCGGGCTGCGGGTGTGCACCCCGGCACGGCAAGTCGTGCACTCAATCCCACCACGCGCGACCAGGTGAGCCGCGAGACCTCGCGCCGTGTCCTGCTCGCTGCGCAACGGTTGGGGTACGTTCCCAACACGCTGGCGCGTGGTCTGCGGACGGCCCGCTCGTACGTCGTGGGGATGGTGGTGCCTGACATCACCAACCCGCTGTTCCCCCCGATGGTGCGTGGCGCCGAGCAGGTCCTGTCCGGCGCCGGCTACACCCTCGTCCTCACCGACACCGACAACGACGCCGCGACCGAGCGCCGGCAGGTCGAGCAGCTGCGGGCCCGCGGCGCGGACGGGCTGATCATCGCGACCGCGCGATGGGAAGACCCGCTGCTGGACGAGATCGCAGCGAGCGGCACCCCGACTGTCCTGGTCAACAGGTACACCGCCAGCAGGCGCCTGCCGTACGTCGGTGGAGACGAGCGCACCGGGATCCGGCTGGCCGTGGACCACCTGGTGGAGATCGGGCACCGCAAGATCGTGTACGTCGCCGGCCCGCAGGACACCTCGACCGGCCGCGAGCGGTCGGCCGCCTTCCGCCAGGCGGTCCGCTCGCACGGTCTGCCGTCGCCGGCCCGGTTGGTCAGCGTCGCCAACGCGTACACCGAGGCCGCCGGGGCCGCCGCGACCCGCAAACTGCTCGACACCACGGTCGACTTCACCGCGGTGATGGCGGGCAACGACCTGATCGCGCTCGGTGTGCTGTCCGTCCTCGGCGAGCGGGGGATCCGGTGCCCCGAGCAGGTGTCGCTCGTCGGCTTCAACGACCTGCCCATGTTCGACAAGATCTCGCCGCCGCTGACCACGGTCCGGCTGCCGCTCGGTGCCATCGGCGGCCTCGCCGCGCGCACGCTGCTCGCCGAGATCGAAGGGACCGGGGACGAGGACGCCGTCGTCCAGAGCTTGCTGGGGGTCGAGCTGACCCTGCGTGGCAGCACGGGCCCGCCACCGTCCGACTAGCCTCACACCCCATGCGAGGAGTCGTGCTCCGGGGGCTCGCGTCCACGGCCTCTGATGTCTGATCCCCGCTCTGCTGGGCCGGCTGGGATTGCTGACGCCGCAGCCGGCTGGCGGCGTCGGCTGCCCGCACCGCTGCGACGGCGCGAGTTCAGGGTGTTCTGGACCGGCCAGTCGATCTCGATGTTCGGGGACCAGGTGTCGTCGCTCGCGGTGCCGCTGCTCGCGGTCCTCGTGCTGCACGCCGACGCTCGTGCGATGGGGTTGCTCACGGCCATCGGGCTGGTGCCCAGCCTGCTCTTCTCGGTCGCGGCCGGCTCGTGGATCGACCGCCGCGGTCGCCGCCGGCGGACGATGCTTCTGGCGGACCTGGTCCGTGCGGTGCTCCTGGTCTCCATCCCGGTGTCGTACGCGTTCGGCCGGCTCACCTTTGCCCAGCTGTGCGCCGTCGCGTTCTGCCTGGGCTCGATGGACGTGTTCTTCTACCTCGCGTACAACTCGCTCTTCGTGTCGATGGTCCCGACCCAGGAGTACGTCGCCGCCAACGCGCTCCTCAACGGCAGCCGGGCTATGTCCTTCGTCGCCGGGCAGAGCGTGGCAGGGCTGCTCGTCGCCTTGCTCAGTGCCCCGGTGACCATGCTGGTCGACGCACTCTCGTTCCTGCTGTCGGCCGGTGCGCTGGCCCGAATCCGCCCGGTCGAGCCGCCGGTCGCCCAGGTCGGTCCCGGCCACATCCGCGCCGGGGCGACCTTCATCCGCGAGTCGGCGATCGTCCGCTCGGCGCTCGGCGCCCTGACCACCATCAACTACTTCGCGTTCATCACCACCGCGATCTTCGTCCTGTACGCCACCACCGAGCTGCGCGTGCACGCCGCCGAGCTGGGCCTCGTACTCGGCGCCGGCGCCGTGGGCGGGCTGATCGGCTCCGGGATCACCGGACGGCTGTGCCGGCGCATCGGCGTGGGTCGGGCGTTCATGCTCAGCTGCGTGCTGTTCCCGGCACCGATGCTGCTGGTGCCGCTGGCTGGGGGCCCGCGCCCGGTCGTGCTGGGCATGCTCTTCCTGGCCGAGTTCGTGTCAGGGCTCGGCGTGATCATCCTCGACATCAGCATTGGCTCGATCTTCCTGGCGGCGGTGCCGGACGACCTCCGTGCCCGGGTCTCGGGGGCGTTCCGGACCGTCAACTACGGGGTACGTCCGCTGGGTGCGCTGAGCGGCGGCGTGCTCGGGTCCGCGCTCGGGCTCCGTACCGCGTTGTGGATCGGGGCGGGTGGTGGTCTGCTCAGCGTTCTCTGGACGCTAGCCTCGCCGCTGCCTCGGTTGCGCTCGATCGAGGACGCGTCACCGGCAGGGCGTACGTCAGATCAGGGGGCGTCAGATCAGGCGTCAGATCAGGCAGCGGCCGGCGATGCTGGCCAGCAGCAGCCGCAGGACGGGTGAGCCGGCCAGCTCCGCCGCCGCGTCCTGCCTTCTGGTGGCCGCAGCTCGAGCCCAGCTCCTGACAGTGACGACTCCTCGCCCGGCGCGTCGAGGAAGGCCAGCGCGGCCAGCGCAGCATGAGCGGCCACCGCCGTCGCCAGGACCACGTCGCAGGCGGCCACGGTGGCCACCCCGGCCAGCTGGCGGCCAGGTTTGGCCAGCTGGGCCGAGACCAGCGGCCAGCTCCGGTCCCGGTCGACCCGGTGCAGGTCCAGGCAGCGCAGGCACGGAGTGCGTCCCGGGACGACCAGCGGCCCGACCACACCGACGCTCTCGTAGGTGGTGGCCAGCAGGTGCGGGACGCCGTCGGCCAGCAGCCTGTCCCGGCGCAGCGGGTCCACGTACGCCCCGTCGGGGCACAGCACGCACAGGTCGGGGTGCGTACCGCGGGGCAGCCCTGACCGGGTCGCCGGAGCCGTCACCCGGGCTGCGGCCAGCGCCGCTGCGGCGCGAGGCTGACGAACCGACGCCGGGCCCGCGCCCCCTGGCGCCACGTCGTAGCCGCGCATGACGCGCTCGTCGACCAGGGCGAGCTGGCCCACCCCGGCCGCCGCCAGCAGCCCGGCCAGCGTCGCGCCGACCCACCCCGCGCCGTCGATGCTGACGACCGCCTGGCGGCGTCGCACCAGTTGCGCGCTGGTCGCCTCCGAGCCTGGCCGGCCGGTACGACGGTCGCACGACCAGGCGGCGAGGTCCGGCGCAAGCCGGTCACGCTCCGCAGCCGCCATCGCCAGAAGTGGTCGCCGGTCGCTGCCGCCGTCGACGAGCACACCGCCGTCCGAGAGCAGCTCGAGGCACCGCGTCGCCTCGGCGAGGCTCAGGCCGTGCGCCGACGCGGCTGCGAGGGCCTCGGGCCGGGTCAAGGTGCCGTCCAGGCGGCTCAGGAAGGCGGCCCGTGACGGCGTGACTCCGGCGATCACTACCGCTCGGAGCGGGTCAACGCCCAGCTGGAGGGTGCTCTCGTCACGCCAGATGGCCGCGAGGGCGGGATTGAGCATGGGTCGCACGCAGCGCCTCCGCAGGGTGGGGACTGGACCGAATCGCCCAGCCTGCGCCCTACGGCCTGTGGACGGCTTCTGCCGTCCACAGCGCAGAACTGATAGCCCAGTGCCTGAGAGGGTCTGTGGCTGTCTCTAGTTGCCTCTGATCGGCGCCGTGGCGCCCACTGCCGAATGTGCACGGGCACGCAGAAGAGGCGAC
>JANYIP010000021.1 GCA_025361995.1 Streptomycetales bacterium
GAGTCACCGCGACACCGGGGAACTGCCGCTCGACAGCGGCGACGAGCGACTCGGAAGGATCGATCGCTGTCACCTGGTCGGCCCCCACCCGGTCCGCCAGCACGGCGGTCAGAGCCCCTGGGCCGCAGCCGACGTCGAGCACGCGCTGTCCGGGCCGGGGCTCGACGAGGTCGGCGAAGACGGTCGCGAGCGGGCGCGAGTACCTACCCATGAATCGGGAGTACGCGTCGGCGGCCACGTCGAACGACATCTGTGCAACGTACGCGCAAACCCGACCACCGGCACGTGCGCCGACCCTCGCGTCGGTAGGCTGCTGGGCGGCAGTCGCACAACGGCGTGCGACGTTCTGGAGTGAAGAGGCGAGTCGTGTGACCCCGATCGTCGGCATCCCGTCGAACCGGTTCGAGGAGTCCAAAGCCGAGTTGATCGCCCGTGCGGTCGAGGTCGGCGAGCACGGTCGCGGGGGAGCCACGCTGGATGCCGACTCCCGGTTCCTGCGGCGCTACTACCGCGGGGTGGCCGCCGACGACATCGTCGGTCGGGACCCGGTCGACGTCTTCGGGGCGGCGCTGTCCAACCGCGAGCTCGGGGCGATCCGGCCGCAGGGGACCGCGAACGTCCGCGTCTTCACCCCCACGGTCGAGGAGCACGGCTGGGCATCTGGCCACACGGTTATCGAGATCGTCACCGACGACATGCCGTTCCTGGTCGACTCGGTGACCAGCTGCCTGGCCCAGAACGGCAGCTCCATCCACCTGGTCATCCACCCCCAGCTCGTCGTACGTCGCACCATCACCGGCGAGCTCGTCGAGGTCCTCGAGGAGTCGTCCGCGGACGAGCTCCCGAGCGACGCACTGGTCGAGTCCTGGATGCACATCGAGATCGAACGGCAGACCGCGAAGGGAAGTCTGGACCAGCTGGCCGTCGCGCTGCGCCGGGTGCTGTCCGACGTGCGCGAGGCCGTCGAGGACTGGTCCAAGCTGACCGATGCCGCCCTGCGGACCGCCGACGAGATCGCCGCCAGCCCGCCCCTGCTGCCGGACGCTGAGGCGTCCGAGGCGTGGGAGCTGCTGCGCTGGCTGGCGGACGACCACTTCACCTTCCTGGGGTACCGCGAGTACGACCTGATCCGGGAAGGGGACGAGGACCTCCTGGTGGCCAAGCCGGGCTCGGGCCTCGGCGTCCTGCGCTCTGACCAGAACGTCTCGACGTCGTTCGCGTCCCTGCCCGCCGAGGTACGCGCCAAGGCCCGCGAGCCACGGATGCTGGTCCTCACCAAGGCGAACTCGCGCTCGACCGTGCACCGGTCGGCGTACCTGGACTACGTCGGGGTCAAGACCTTCGACGCAGCTGGCAACGTCAGCGGCGAGCGGCGCTTCCTCGGCCTGTTCACGTCGTCGTCGTACACCCAGAGCGTGCTGCGGATCCCGGTGCTGCGCCGCAAGGTCCGCGAGGTCCTCGACGCCTCGGGCTTCGCGATGGACAGCCACAGCGGCAAGGACCTGCTCGAGATCCTGGAGACGTACCCGCGGGACGAGCTCTTCCAGATCCCGGTGGACCAGCTGCTGCCGACCGCGCTCGCGGTGCTCCACCTGCAGGAGCGCCGGCAGACCAGGCTCTTCCTGCGCAAGGACGTCTACGGCCGCTTCATGTCCTGCCTGGTCTACCTGCCCCGCGACCGCTACACCACCGATGTACGCCTGGAGATGGAGCAGATCCTGCGCGAGGCCTTCCACGGCGTGTCGGTCGACTACACGGCGCGGGTCTCGGAGTCAGTGCTGGCCCGGCTGCACTTCGTCGTACGCGTGGGGAAGCACGAGACCGTGCCGGACGTCGACGAGGTCGAGCTCGAGCAACGCCTGGTCGACGCGACGCGCTCCTGGGCTGACGACTTCGTCGACGCCCTCGTCGACCAGTGCGGCGAGGAGGAGGGCAGCCGGCTCCTCAAGGTTTACGGCGAGGCGTTCCCCGAGGCCTACAAGGAGGACTTCCCCGCGCGCACCGCGGTCGCTGACCTCAAGCAGCTCGAGGCCCTCGGAGACACGGCGACAGCACTGAACCTCTACGTCCCGCTGGGGGCGGCCCCGGGGGAGCGGCGGTTCAAGATCTACCGGGCGGGGGCGCCGGTGTCGCTGTCCTACGTCCTGCCCGTCCTGCAGCGGATGGGTGTCGAGGTCGTCGACGAGCGGCCGTACGAAGTCGAGCGGGCCGGATCGGCGCGGGTCTGGGTCTACGACTTCGGCCTGCGGTACGACGGGCCGCCCGATGCCGGCGAGGTCAAGGCCCGCTTCCAGGAGGCGTTCGCGGCGACCTGGGCCGGCGAGGCCGAGTCGGACGGCTTCAACGCCCTGGTGCTGCGCGCCGGCCTCTCCTGGCGGCAGGCGATGGTGCTCCGTGCGTACGCCAAGTTCCTGCGCCAGGCTGGCTCGACCTTCAGCCAGGAGTACCTCGAGCAGTGCCTGGCGGCGTATGTCCCGATCACGCGGATGCTGGTGCGGCTCTTCGAGGCCAGCCTCGACCCGGCCGTGCCCGGCCAGCGCGAGGAGCTCACCTCGGCGCTGGTTGAGGAGGTCGAGGGCGCCCTGGACTCGGTGGCGAGCCTGGACCACGACCGGATCCTTCGCTCGTACCTCGGCCTGATCACGTCGACCTTGCGCACCAACTACTTCCAGACGGGTGCGGACGGGCGCCCCAAGCCGTACGTGTCCTTCAAGCTCGACTCCCGCAAGCTTCCCGAGCTGCCGGCCCCGCGCCCCAAGTACGAGATCTGGGTGTACTCGCCCGGGGTCGAAGGCGTACACCTGCGGTTCGGGGCAGTGGCCCGCGGCGGGCTTCGCTGGTCGGACCGGCGCGAGGACTTCCGTACCGAGATCCTCGGGCTGGTCAAAGCACAAGCCGTGAAGAACGCGGTGATCGTGCCGGTCGGCGCCAAGGGTGGGTTCATCGTCAAGAACGCCCACGCAGACCCGGCCGACCGCGAGGCAGTGCTGGCCGAGGGCATCGAGCGCTACCGGACCTTCATCTCCGCGCTGCTCGACATCACCGACAACCTGGTCGACGGCGCCGTCGTTCCCCCGCACCGGGTGGTGCGCCACGACGGCGACGACCCGTACCTCGTGGTGGCGGCCGACAAGGGCACCGCGACGTTCTCGGACATCGCCAACAGCGTGTCGCTCGCGTACGGCTTCTGGCTCGGTGATGCCTTCGCGTCCGGAGGGTCGGCCGGCTACGACCACAAGGCGATGGGCATCACGGCCCGGGGCGCCTGGGAGTCCGTCAAGCGGCACTTCCGCGAGATCGGGATCGACACCCAAAGCCAGGACTTCAGCTGCGTCGGCGTCGGCGACATGTCCGGCGACGTCTTCGGCAACGGGATGCTCCTGTCGGAGCACATCCAGCTGGTCGCGGCCTTCGACCACCGGCACATCTTCCTCGACCCCAAGCCGGACACCGCGGCGTCGTTCGCCGAGCGCAAGCGACTCTTCGACCTGCCCCGCTCGTCCTGGGACGACTACCAGCGCGGCATCATCTCGGCCGGCGGCGGCATCTACCCCCGGTCGGCCAAGTCGGTCCCGGTCAGCCCCGAGGTACGGGCGGCGCTGCGCATCGAGTCCACGGCCGCCCACCTCACCCCGCAGGAGCTGATGAAGGCGATCCTGTCGGCCCCGGTCGACCTGCTGTGGAACGGCGGCATCGGCACCTACGTCAAGTCCTCAGGCGAGTCGAACGCCGACGTCGGGGACAAGGCCAACGACGCGATCAGGGTCGACGGTCGCGACCTGCGCTGCGTGGTCGTGGGGGAGGGTGGCAACCTCGGCTGCACCCAGCGCGGCCGGATCGAGGCGGCCCAGCGTGGGGTCCGGCTCAACACCGATGCCATCGACAACTCCGCCGGCGTCGACACCTCCGACCACGAGGTCAACATCAAGATCCTGCTCGACGCCACCGTGCGCGCCGGTGACCTCACCGATAAGCAGCGCAACCAGCTGCTCGCGAGCATGACCGACGACGTCGCCGCGCACGTCCTGCGCGACAACTACGAGCAGAACGTGCTGCTCGGCAATGCGCGGGTCCAGTCGCACTCGATGCTGCCGGTGCACCAGCGCTTCATCCGCGAGCTCGAGCGCCGCGGCGACCTGGACCGCGACCTCGAGTTCCTCCCGCGGGACGCCGACATCGAGACCCGTCACGCGGCTGGCCAGGGGCTGACGTCACCGGAGTTCTCGGTGCTCGTCGCGTACTCGAAGATGACGCTGAAGCACGAGCTGCTCGACTCCGGGCTGCCCGACGAGCCGTACTTCCGGTCCGTGTCGCGGCGCTACTTCCCGCCGCCGATCATCGAGCAGTACGGCGACCGGATCGACGCGCACCCGCTGCGCCGCGAGATCATCACCACCGGCGTCGTCAACGACATGATCAACCGGGCCGGCATCACCTTCGTGTACCGGGCCGCGGAGGAGACCGGCGGCACGTCCGTCGAGGTCGCGCGAGTCTTCTCCGTCGTCCGCGAGGTGTTCGAGCTGCCGTCCTTCTGGGCCCGGGTCGAGGCGCTGGACAACGTGGTGCCGACGGTGGCGCAGACCGCGCTCTACCTCGAGTGCCGCCGACTGATGGACCGGGCGACCCGCTGGATGCTCCAGGCCCGCCGCTCGCTGGTCGACGTCGAGGCCGAGATCGCGCACTTCGCCGCGATGCCCACGCTGCGCGCGCTGATCCCCACCCTGCTGAGGGGGGTGGAGTCCGAGCGGCTGCAGCGCCGCGCCGCCGAGCTGGAGGCTCTCGGGGCGCCCAGCGACCTCGCCTTGGACACCGCAGCGATGCTCGACGCGTTCTCGCTGCTCGACGTGGTCGAGCTCTCGGCCGGCAGTGGCGAGCCGCCGGAGCAGGTCGGCCGGCTGTACTTCACCCTGTCCGAGCGCTTCGAGGTCGACCGGATGCTCACCCGCATCACGAGCCTGCCCCGGGACGACCGCTGGGCCGCGCTGGCCCGGATGGCACTGCGCTACGACCTGTACGCCGCACTCGCCGGGCTGACCAGGAACGTCCTCGCGGTGACCGCAGAGATGACGGACCCGGACGAGCGGATCGCTGCCTGGGAAGGCATGAACGCCGAGGGTCTGGCCCGAGCCAAGGCCACCCTCGTCGAGATCGCCACCTCCGAGAGCTTCGACCTGGCGACCCTGTCGGTAGCCCTGCGGACCATCCGTACCCTGGTGCCGTCGGGCAGCAGCTCCTGATCCGTCGCGCGCGCCGGTGAGGTGCCGTACATTCGGCGCTCGTGCGGTACCTGGCGTATCCCTTCGCGGTCGTCGTTGCCGTTATCGCCGTGATCAACTTCACCCAGGTGGTCATCAGCCGGCAGGTCTTCCGGCCGGAGTCGAGCCACCGGTCGCCGCGCCAGATCCGGCACGACTCGTTCGCCGCCGGGGTGGCGACCACCGGGATCGCCATGGCCTTCTTCGGGATAGCGACGGCTGCGACCTGGCTCGTCGGCCCCGGCTTCGTCATCTCGGTGATCGGCTACTCGATCCTCTTCAGCGGCCGCAGCCGCAGCCGCCGCTCCTGACGTCTCGCCAGTGGCGGGGCTACCGCCGACTTCGGCCCCGCAGTGGCAGGTTGACGCCATGTCCGAAGGTGGTCACGCGCACTTGTTGAGCCGGTGGTGCATCGGTGATGTGGTAAGTCCTTGGATCGAGAACCGCATCGGGGGCATGAACGTGGGGAAGTTGATGCGGCTAGGGATGCCCGGGCCGGATATCGTTGGAAACCGAAGCTGGGAGGCTCGCTGGTGTCCAGGCAGGAGACTCGGATCGAGTACCGTCCCGAGAAGATCGAAAAGGGCGGGCAGATCAAGGCGCCGCACGCTCAGGATCCACAGCCCAAGGCCCACAAGCCAGCGCCTCCCGCGAAGAAGCCGTAGCCGCATTGGGGGACGGGCGTAGGTGCCGGACACGCTTGTCGGGCTGGTCATCTTCATCGCCCTGCTGACTCCCGGTACCTCGTACGCGTTCAGACGGGAAGCGAACGCGCCTGTTGGTGGCCGTCTCTCGCCCGTTCGGGAGACGGCTCGCCTGGTGTCGGTCAGCTTGATCAGTGACCTCGCCTCGCTCGGTCTCTTGAGCGTCTTACACGCCCTTAGGGTGGACGACACCCCAGACCCGTCTGTGGCGCTGTCGGACGCGAGTGGCTTCTACCGGCGGAGCCCCCTGTACGCGCTGGCGTGGGGAGCAGTGTTCCTCGGGGTCGCTTGCCTCCTGGCCCTGTTCTTCGCGACCGTGGTGGAGGCTGGCTGGTTCACGCGGCTGGCGCGTTGGCGGCGGTTGGCGTGGCTGCTCCGTAGATCTGTGAGCGCGCGATCAGCGTGGTGGGAGGCCTTCAGCGGCTAACCCGAGTACCGCGCGTGGGTCCAGGTTGAGCTGCTCGATGGCACCCATCTCGCGGGATACGTCGATTCGTTCAGCCCGGACTCCGACGAGACGGCCGACCGTGAGCTGACGCTCGCAGGACCTATCGAGTCACGGACCTCGGGGAGGGACGACGTCCAGGAGCTGGACGTCAACTACGCCATCGTCAGCGCTCGCCAGATCCAGTACCTGACCGTGACCTTCCATGATCCTGACACCTCGTGGCGGGCTGAAAACACGTGAGGGCGCCCCCGCCCCGGGCGCCCTCACGCTGTTCGTCCCCCCGATTAGGGCACCGATACGGTGCGGGTGGTGCTGGCCGACCTGTTCCAGCCGTCGGTCACCGTCAGCGTGATCGTGTACGTACCGTTCGCCAGGTATGTGTGCGACGGGCTGGTCGCCGTGCTGAGCGCGCTCGCGTCGCCGAAGTTCCACGAGTAGCGGATCACGTCCCCGTTGGCGTCGAACGTGCCCGCCGAGCTCGTGAGGCAGGCCAGCGCCACGCAGCTGACAGTGA
>JANYIP010000023.1 GCA_025361995.1 Streptomycetales bacterium
CAGCGCGACGACAGCGCCTGGCCAAACCGAAGTTATCCTCCGATGCCGGTTCGGACCCCTGGTCAGCCGCCCGTTGTCGCGCCGATGCCCTGGGGGACCTCGTCGGGATCGCCGCCGGCGCGAAAGAGATGCCCACCACCAACGGCGCCGCCCCCACCGTGATCGTGACCATCCCGTACGCGACGCTGGTCGGGCACCTGGGCGGGGCCCCCGCCACGATGATGCCCAACGGGCACCCGATGTCCGCCAGCACCGCCCGCCGGTTGTGCTGCGACGGAAGAATCCTGCCGATCGTCCTGGGTGGCAAGTCCCAACCGATGGACGCCGGGCGCACCGTCTACGCCGTGCCGTTCCACCTACGCATGGCCGTCCTGATCAGAGACAACTTCGCGTGCGCGCACCCCGGCTGCGGGGCCATCGCCCGACACATCCACCACATCATCCACTGGGCCCACCACGGCGAAACCACCCTCGACAACCTCGTCGCCCTCTGCGGCTACCACCACCGACTCGTCCACCGCACCGACAGCGCCCAAATCGGCAAACACCCACCCGGCGCGTTCACCATCACCGCCATCCCCGGCGCTGCCCCTATCTTCAACCTCGACCCCCACCAACACCTGCAATGCTGAACGCTGCACCAGCCTGATCGACACCGGCCGCGTGACCGCGAGCCCGCTCATCAGTTGATGTCGAATTGGTTGCCCTCTGGGTCACTCATTCCGACCGCGTAGTGGTCGAACTCCTCCGGGGTGAATGGGCCCGTGTTGACGGCCCCCAGGCCGGCCAGCCGTCTGGCCTCTGCGTCCACCCGCTGTCTGCGCGTCTCAAAAGGGTCCGTCCGCTCGCCACTGGCGCGGATGTCCAGTGCAGCCGGTTCTTGCCCCGCTTGGCATCGGGGACGACGTTGAACCAGATGCGCGGCCCGCTGCCGTCCGGGTCGCTGATCCTGTCCGCCCCATCTACCACGTCATCCTCTGGCAACCCCAGGTCGCGGTAGAAGTCCTGCCAAGTGGAGAACCCGACCGGAGGCGGAGCCAGCTCATAGCCAAGCGCCGCCGCCCAGAATCGAGCCAGTCGGTCCGGGTCGGCGCAGTCGATCACCAATTGAAAGCGCACGGGCACGGCTTCCTCCCTCGGACAAGCAACCCAGGGAACCTGTCAGAGACGCCTGTCAACCACCGTATGACGCCCGGCCGACTGATGGCCTACCGGGGAGTGCGTCGTTGTCTGTAAGGTCCCGCAGATGATGGGTCGAAGCGAGGCTGCGGTTGTGGCCGAGTACGAGGACTTGCGGACGAATGGCCCCATGACGGGTGACGAACGGTCCGTCCTCGACCACTGGCTAGACCTCTATCGCGACACCCTGATGCTGAAGATCGCTGGCCTGGACGCTGACCAACTCGCGCGTCGCTCCGTACCGCCGTCGGCTATGAGCCCGCTTGGCATCGTGCGGCACCTGACAGAAGTCGAGGCCTACTGGCTTCGCGTTGTCCTGCTCGACGAGCAGGACTTCCCCGGCTACTACTGCACGACCGCCCGCCCGGATGGGGACTTCGACGACGTCGATCCCGCATCGGCGGTTTCTGATGTCGCCGCCTACCGTGCTGAGCTCGTCACGACGCGCGCCAACACTGCGGCCTGGGCCGACCTCGTTTCCCCCGTTAGGGGGCTGCGCAACGGCGAGCCGGTCAACCTGCGTTGGATCCTTGTGCACCTCATCGAGGAGTACGCCCGCCACTTGGGTCAGATGGACCTCTTGCGCGAAGCCATCGACGGACGTACGGGCTACTGACGTTTCACCGGAAGTTGGCGGCGAACGTACTGGGCAACCCGGACGCCCTTCCGACCATTGACACGCCCGTGGCCCGATGCCAGCGTTTCAACCGGGCGGGGAACTCCTCGTTGTTGCAGTGGCTGCATGGGAGGGGCACCAGGATGATGTCGGCTCAGCGTTGCACATTCGTCCTGCTGCACGGCTCCTGGCACGGAGGCTGGTGCTGGGACCGAG
>JANYIP010000328.1 GCA_025361995.1 Streptomycetales bacterium
GAGGGCCGCGGCTGGGAGTCCATCGAGCAGATCGGCGACGCCGAGATCTGGGCGACGCGCGGGATCCTGCGTGCCCGCCTCGTCAGCGAGGCCCGTCGCCGGCTGCGCGTGTCGTGGCTGCAGCGCGGCGCCAGCCCGGCCGAGCTCGGCTGGGTCGACGACGTCCTCGACCCCCACGTGCTCACCATCGGCTTCGCCCGCCGGGTGCCGTCGTACAAGCGGCTCACCCTGATGATGCGCGACCCCGAGCGGCTGACCGCCCTGCTGACCCACCCGCTCCGGCCGATCCAGATCGTCGTGGCCGGCAAGTCCCACCCGGCCGACGACGGCGGCAAGAAGCTCATCCAGCAGCTCGTCGAGTTCTCCGACGACCCGGCGGTCCGGCACCGCATCGTCTTCCTGCCCGACTACGACATGGCGATGGCCGCCGACCTCTACCCCGGCTGCGACGTCTGGCTCAACAACCCGCTCCGCCCGCTCGAGGCCTGCGGCACCTCCGGCATGAAGGCCGCGCTCAACGGCTGCCTCAACCTCTCCATCCTCGACGGCTGGTGGGACGAGATGTACGACGGCGAGAACGGCTGGGCGATCCCCACCGCCGACGGCATCGACGACCCTGAGCGGCGCGACGACCTCGAGTCCTCGGCGCTCTACGACCTGATCGAGAACTCGGTCGCCGCCCGGTTCTACGACCGCGGCTCCGACGAGCTGCCGACCCGCTGGATCTCGATGGTGCGCCACACCCTGCGCTCGCTCGGCCCGAAGGTGCTGGCCAGCCGGATGGTCACCGAGTACGTCCAGAACCTGTACCGACCCGCCGCCGAGTCCGCTCGGGCCCTGGACGGGCCTGTGCACGTCGTCGCGCAGGAGCTCGCCACCTGGAAGCAGCACGTCGCCAAGGAGTGGGGCGGCGTCCGCGTCGACCACCTCGAGGCGGGCGGCGTCGGTGACAGCCCGACGCTGGGGGAGCGGCTGCAGCTGCGCGTCTTCGTCTCGCTCGGCGGGCTCACCCCGGACGACGTCGACTGCCAGGTGCTCTACGGCCGGGCCGACTACGACGACCGGCTGGTCACCCCGATGAGCACCTCGCTCGCTGCGGCGGTGTCGTACGAGGGCGGGCGCTGGCGCTACGACGGGACGCTGGCCTTGGACCGGGCCGGCTCATTCGGGTACACGGTGCGGATCCTGCCGCGCAACAAGTACCTGGCCTCGGCGGCGGAGATGAACCTCATCGCCTACCCGCACTCGCCCGGCGCGATGACCGAGGGCGACCTGCGATAGCCAGCCGCGCCCCGGTCAGAGCTTGCTGACCGAGCCGCTCGCGTAGTTGTCCACCCACATCTCGGTCCCGTCGAAGCCGAGACCCCGAGGCGCGCTCGTCGGGACGGAGCCGAGGATGGCACCGTCGGAAGCCTGCAGCCGGGTGAGCCCGGAGGTGGTGGCGACCCAGACGGTGGCACCGTCGAAGGCGATGTCGGTGGGGATTTCCGGGGTGACCACCGTCTGCAGTACCGCGCCGTCGCTGATACGTACTTCGACGACCTTCTTCTCGAACGCCGCGGCGACCCAGAGGTGCGTGCCGTCGAAGGTCACGCTCAGGGCGCTCGTGCCCATCGGGAAGTTCCCGAGGGTGGTCCCGTCCGAGGCCCGGATCTCGGTCAGCTCCGCGTCGTCGAGGCTTGTCACCCACAAGTCGGTCCCGTCGAAGGCGACCGACTCCGGCCGCCGACCCACGGCGATCGTCGCCAGAACGGCACCGGTGGCCGGGTCCAGCTCGCTCACCGTGGCGTCGTGCTCGTTGGTCACCCAGACGTGGGCTCCGTCGAATGCGACACCGCGCGGGATGTCGCCCACCGGGAAGGTGCCCACGGTGGTCCCGTCCGAGGCTCGTACCTCGGTCACCGTGTTCGCTCCGGTGTTGACCACCCACATGTTCGCGCCGTCGTACGCGATCGAGTAGGGCGCGAGCCCCACGGTGTACGTGGCGACGGCCGCTCCGTCCGAGGCCCGGATGCGGGTGACCGTGGATCCGCCGAAGTTGGTCACCCACATGTCAGCGCCGTCGAAGGCGAAGCCACGCGGATTGCTCCCCGTGGGGAACGTCGCCGTCTCGTTGACCGCGTACCAGTGCAGGGTGGCGACTCGCTGGGGGTTGGCGGGGGGAGGCTGCCCGTCGATCTGCGCCTTCGTGTAGTAGCGGTCGTCGAAGGTGTGATCGGCCAGGTAGCCACCGACATCGACGACCAGATCGACGGTGCCGGCGTTGTTGTAGAACGACAGGCGGCCGGGGGGACCGGTGGTCGAGAGCCCCACGGTGGCCTGGTTGGGGGTGGGTCCCTGCCCGGCGGTCCAGTTCAGGCTCGATGCGGTCGGGCGGGTCGCATCCGCGGGCCACACGGTGAGGAAGCTGCCCGCGGTCCCGTGGACGACGGTGACGTTCAGGACCAGACCGACCGCTCCGGCGGGCACGTCGCAGGACCCTTGGATCCCGGTCGCGGTCACCGTGTACGTCTGGGTAGGGCCCAGCGGGGTGGCTCTGGGCCCGATGGGGTGCGAAGCCCGAGTATCGAGCAGTCGGCAGGGGGTGATCGGGACCACGACCGGGCGTGTCCCCGACGTCAGCGGCAGGGTCACGTCGTTTGGGTGGCTGGCCGCGGCGGCCCAGCCGCCGCCGGCGCCCAGCAGGGCTGCTACCAGCGCACCGGTCGCTGCAAGCAGTACTGGCGACGTTCGTCCAGCCCAGCTCCGCACTCGCACGTCAACGACCTTTCCCCGTCAGGTCGTACCCCTGCGCCCTCGCAGCGACCCGCACTCGGTGCATCGGCGGCCCGGCGCTCCATGGTGAGCGAATCAACGAGGCTTCTGGGTTGATGCCGCTCGTTGACCTGTGGATCGCCGAGCAGCGAGGTCAGCTGGTGACTGAGGTCGGTGCGCCTGCGCAGGGGCCGCCGGGGGCGAAGATCGCCAGCGGGACGGCGGCGACGAACGGGTACGTACGGCCGCCGCCGGTCAGGGTCCACCCGATGCCGTCCAAGCCGGAGGAACCGGTCGACCCGGAGGGGTCGGCGCCGAAGGGTTCGGGGCACGCGGACAGGGCGGCCGGCAGCGATACGTCGGCCAGTCCAGGGGCCTGCACCGACCCGGTCGCCACCGGCTGCGTCGGGTCCTGGTCGCCGTCCGGCCCCCACGGCGGCTGTGCGACGGCAACGATCCAGCGAGCGATGCCGCCGATCTGCGCGCGCACCGACACCTCGACCCGCGACGCCTTCCCCGAGCCCCGCCGTGCGAAGGCCACCGTCGGTTCGGTGACCAGGGGTGCGCCGTCGCACGCGCTCCGGAGCAGCCAGACGATCGCGGGCAGGTACGAGTCCTGCATATCCGCCTCGGCGGTGGAGAGCGCGCCCGCCGCGCCGCTCCCGTTCAGGCCGAGGCTGAGGTGAAGCCCGGACGCCGATGCCGTGAGCTGGTCGACCGAGCTGCAGTCGGTAACGGCAAGCGACGAGGTGGCCGTCGCGGTCCCGTGGGCGGGAACGAGCGAGCCGGCGGCGGGCGAGTCTGAGCCGACCGCGACCGCGGACTGGAGCTGTTCCGAGGTGATCCTGGTGCTGCCGTCCAGCAGCCAGTCCGTGACCGTGAGGTTGCTCAGGTGCCACACCAGGTGCACCTGCGGAAGTGCTGGGTCGAGCGTCGCGTCCAGCCCGCTCACCTGCAACGGGTGCGTGTCCTGGTAGCCGGTGCACGAGGTGCTCACGACCTCGTCGGCAAGGGTGCGCCCGGGTGGTGCGATCGATGCCCGTACTGCGCGCGTGCTGTGCGCGTGCTGTGCCCGTCGGTCACCCGGAACAGCGCCGAGAGCCGGGTGACGCTCGTCCAGGAGTCGCACGTGACCTCCGTGAAGACGGTCGTCCTGCGCACGCCGGAGACCTCCAGGTCCGACTGGTCCGGGCTCGCACGCAGGATCAGGACGAGCTGGATCGGCAGGTTCAGCGCGGTCGTCAAGGCCGGCCTCGACTGCGTGAGCTGGGCCGACCTCGGGTCGACCAGGACCGAGATCGCCGGGATCCGCATCGGCCGCGGGTGCAGCTTCGTCCAGCCGTACACGGCGCCGTCCACGATGCCGGCCAGGACGAGGACCGCCGCGATGCCCACCCGTACGCCGCGACCGAGTCCCCGCCGCCCGAGTCCTCGCCGCCCGAGTCCTCCACCGGTCCAGCCCTCGATCAGGTCGCTCGAAGGAGGATCGCGGAGCTGGCGGCCAAGGTCAGCGTCGAGCCGGCGGCGAGCTCCGCAGCCGATGCGTCGGCGGTCGCTGGAGCCGGCGCAGGCACTGGCCGGTCCCAGGTGGTGTCGAGGACCACGCTCCACGCGCTGGCCCACGGCGTACCGGGCAGGACCAGCGAAGCCGGCCCGGGCCCACCGTGCGCGACCAGCAGGAACGAGTCGTCCAGCACTCGCTGACCACGGCGGTTCCTGGCCCGCAGGCCGTCGCCGGACAGGTACATCCCCAGCGTCTCGGTCGCCACGGAGAACCAGTCGTCGTCATCCAGCTCCTGGCCGTCGGCCCGGAACCAGGCGAGATCCTTCGGCCCACCCGGGTACGCCGGCCGCCCCTCGAGGTAGTGCCGGTGGCGGAAGACGGGGTGCGCCCGGCGCAGGGCCAGCAGCGTCGTGGTCCACTCCACCAGGTCCTGCTGCCACGGGTCGAGCTCCCAGTCGATCCACGAGACCCCCGAGTCGAGGCAGTACGCGTTGTTGTTGCCGCCCTGGGTCCGCCCCATCTCGTCCCCGGCGCCGAGCATCGGTACGCCGGTGGAAAGTAGCAGCGTCGTCAGCAGGTTGCGCAGCGAGCGCCGGCGGGCCGTGAGTACCGAGGCGTCGTCGGTCTCGCCCTCGACGCCGTGGTTGCAGCTGTGGTTCGCGTCCGTACCGTCGTTGCCGTCTTCGCCGTTGGCCTCGTTGTGCTTGCGGTCGTACGACACGAGGTCGCGCAGGGTGAAGCCGTCGTGCGCGGTCACGAAGTTGATCGACGCGAACGGTCGCCGCCCGTCGTCGGAGTAGAGGTCGGACGAGCCGGACAACCGGTAGCCCAGCTCGCGTACCCCGCCGTCGCCGCCGCACCAGAAGTCGCGCACCGTGTCGCGGTACTTGTCGTTCCACTCGCTCCACAGCGGCGGGAAGGCCCCGACCTGGTAGCCGCCCTGGCCCACGTCCCAGGGCTCGGCGATGAGCTTGACCCGCGACAGCACGGGGTCCTGCTGGATCGTGGTCAGGAAGCCGCCGAGCATGTCGACGTCGTGCATCGAGCGCGCCAGCGCGGCGGCAAGGTCGAAGCGGAACCCGTCCACGTGCATCTCGAGCACCCAGTAGCGCAGCGAGTCCATCACGAGCTGCAGCACCCGGGGCTGGCTCACGTCGAGGGTGTTCCCGCAGCCGGTGTAGTCGGCGTACGAGCGGCCCCCGTCGCGGAGCCGGTAGTACGCCGCGTTGTCCAGCCCGCGGAACTCCAGTGTCGGGCCGGTCTCGTCGCCCTCGGCGGTGTGGTTGTAGACCACGTCGAGGATCACCTCGAGCCCCGCCGCGTGCAGGGCCTTCACCATCGTCTTGAACTCCGTGACCTGCTCCCCGGGGGCCGCGTAGCCCGCGTGCGGGGCGAAGTAGCCCACCGAGTTGTAGCCCCAGTAGTTGCTGAGCCCGGCAGCGATCAGCCGTGGCTCGCTGACGAAGTGGTGCACCGGGAGCAGCTCCACGGCGGAGATGCCGAGGTCGACCAGGTGCTGGACGGCGGCCGGGTGGGCCAGCCCGGCGTACGTCCCGCGCAACGGCTCCGGGACCTGCGGGTGGGTCTTGGTGAAGCCACGCACGTGCAGCTCATAGATCGTGGTGTCGGCCCAGGCCGTCGCGGGAGGCGCGTCGTCGCCCCAGTCGAAGGGGCCGCCGACGACCACGGACTTGGGGACGTACGGGGCGGAGTCCGAGCCGTCGTCGCCATAGATCGCCGGCACGTACGCCAGGTCACCGTCGATCGCCCGCGCGTAGGGGTCGAGCAGGAGCTTCGCGGGGTTGAAGCGTGCCCCGGTCGCCGGGTACCTGGCGC
>JANYIP010000130.1 GCA_025361995.1 Streptomycetales bacterium
CGGTCGGGCTGGTGCTGCTGGCCGGAGACGTCGTGCTCGTGCTGCTGCACGCGGCCAGCGCGAGCATCAGGGTCAGTCCGCTCGCGCCGATCCAGTTCCTCGAGGTCTTCATCGTCTCAGAGCTTCCCTTCGGGGTCCCAGGCTTCACTTTCGCTACATGAAAGTGAGTTCCACTGTGTGAATTGACAGTAGAACTCCCCCCGGCAGTTGTCCATGCTTTGAGCCCGCTTTGATGCAGAACTGTCACCAACATGTTCCGCGACGGTAAACCCGCTCAGCAGCAAGGGCTTCTGACGGGCAGCAAACAGCCGTGCACGGTAGGGGACACCCCCTACGGCACTACGGACGCAACGAGCCAGATCAGGTGTGGCAGCGTTGATGAGAGTGGCTCCCTCTCTCCGAGAGTGAGACACTCGCTCAGGTGGCTCGTTGCAGGAACTCGACCAGGTTTCCGTCCGGGTCCCCGACGAACGCCACCAGCGAGACGCCGTCCGGTGCCGTCCTCGGCTCAAAGATCGGTGTCGCACCCGCAGCGACCACCGAGTCGTAGGTGTGCCGGATGTCCGGAACCCTCATCGCGAACTGGAACCAGCCCTGGACGCTGGTCGACTCGATCGGGTGGTGCGGTCCCGACGGCTTCGACCCTTCTCGGCAGAAGAGCTCCACCCGGGTGCCCGTCGCGTTGACGAGCACGAGACCGCGCAGGTTCTTCTCCTTGAACTCGAACGCGTCCTCAACGGTTGTGAAGCCGAGCACGTCCGCATAGAAGGCGCGAGACCGCTCGAGGTCCGAGACGGACACACCCGCGTGGTCGAAGACGGCAGCGGCCGTCGATGCGTCAGACATTCTCGAGCTCCGCAGCCGGGATCCAGGTGCCGTGGAACGCGTACCGCAGCCGGAACGGCACCTTCAACGTCGCGATCGGACCAGCAGCCAGGTCCGTCGCGTCGAGGATGACGATGTCGTTGCGGTTCAGCAGCCTGCGGCTGACGACGGAGATGAGGTACCCCTCACCCTCGGCCGCATCCGGGCCCTTGGGCACGAACACTGGCTCCTCCGGGGCGGAGTCCGGTCCGGGGTAGAAGCGGGTACGCGCGCCGGTGTGGTCGTCGAAGTGGACCAGGCAGTTGAACGGTGGGCCCATCGGACCGAAGTCCGGCATCGGGCCAAGGCCCAGGTCGAGCGCACCGACCCAGGAGTGCCGATTCTTCGACATCAGGATGCGCGGGTCGACGCGTGGCATGTCCCCTGGGCAGTCGAAGAGCGCGGTCTCGGTGTACGAGGCGGTGGCGCTGTCCCAGCTGCTGCTGCCCTGCCGGAGGTCGAGCTTCCAGCGCTTGGGGAAGGGCGGCGCTTCGCGCATCGGCCCGACGGTCGTCTTCGGGAACTGCGAGAACCATCCGCTGTTGGCGATGAAGTGGTCCGCCGTGACGATGTCACCCTCGCTGTACGCGTTCAAGCTGTGCGTCTCCATGACGGTCGGGCTGGAGAACCAGCGGATCCCGGCCACGCCCTCCTCGCGGGGGATGACCGCGACGTAGGTGCCCTTGGGCGGGTCCCACATGAAGTACTGCGGCTCGTCCTTCATGCGCTCCCAGTCCGAGATCATCGGTGAGAACGTGAAGATGACGTGCTCCCTGGTGACCAGCCAGTCGTGCATCATCGACGAGTACGGGGCCCGGAAGCGCTGCTCCCTGGTGATCTCCCCGGTCGGGGCGATGTCGAACAGCAGCACGTCCTCGTCGGGACGTCCGCTCGAGTTGTACGCGAAGGCGATGAGCTGACCGGTCACTGGATCGACCTTCGGGTGGGCGGTGAACGTCCGGCTCTTCAGCTGTCCGTTGAAGTCGTAGATTCCTCGCGTCTCGAGAGTGACCGGGTCCAGCTCGTAGGGGCGGGCAGCCTCTTTGAGCGCGAGCAGCTTGCCCGCGTGCCACACGAGCGCCGTGTTCGCGTTCCCGTCGTCGATCCCAGCGACGCGAGGATCGTCGGTGAACACATTGCGGTAGGCACCGAACAGCGATCGCCGTGCGGCGCGCTCCTGCTCGAAGCGCTGGGTACGGACGAACCGGGTCCGAAGGTCGGCGTGCCCTTTCTCGAACCGCACCATGGTGACCATGCCGTCACCGTTGATGTAGATGTCGTTCTCGTGCGACGGGGGGTACTGGGCGTCCGCCGCGACGCGGTAGAAGGAACCGTTGAGGTCCTTGGGGATGGATCCCTCCACCTCGAGGTCGTAGACGTCGGCCTCGATCCGTACCGGCGCGAAGAATCCGCGGAACGCGACCGTGTCCGGGAACACGATCGGCGGCGAGTCGACCTCGGTCGACGTCGTCGGGCGAGCAGGCGTGATCGTCATCTGGTGCGTACCTCCGTTGCTGTTGCTGAAGACTGCTGGCGGTGGTGCAATGGCGCCCCGTGGGGGAGACCTCGACCGTGGGAGGCAGGACGCACGTGAGCTGGGATCTGGAGCAGCACGGCCCGGTCGCTCTGATCCGCTTCGACCGGCCGCCGGAGAACCTCATGAGCTACGTCCTTCTGGCGCAGCTGGAGGCGGTCCTGGACGAGGTAGCGGCGGATCAGGCCACGTCGCTGGTGCTCATCACGGGGAACGTTCCCGGCTACTTCATCGGGCATGCGGACCTCGACGACGTCGACCAGCTGGTCTACGGCCGCCCCGGCCCGGGCGACCCGGATGCGTGGGGCCGGACCCTGGCTCGGATGGCGACCCTGCCCCAGCCGGTCGTGGCAGCAGTGAACGGCCAGGCCTGGGGCGGCGGCTTCGAGTTCGCACTGGCCGCGCTGCTGCGGGTGGCCGCGAGCAGTGCGCACTTCTGCTTCGTAGAGGTCGGTGTCGGCGCGATCCCCGGCGCCGGCGGCACCCAGCGCTTGCCACGGCTGATCGGCAGCTCGAAGGCCGCCGAGGTCATCCTCTCGGGACGACTGGTGCACGCCGCAGAGGCACTCGAGCTCGGCATCGTCGACGCCGTGCTCCCCGACGCCGGCTTCGTCGACGCAGCCTTGAACTGGGTCGCCCCCATCGCTGCGCAGCCGCGGCACACGCTGGTCGCCGCCAAGCGCGCCATCGTGGAGGGGCTGGCCCTTCCGCTGAGCGACGGACTCGAGAACGAGCAGCGGATCTTCCGCGCCACTCTCACATCCGACGAGTCCCGTCGGATGTTCGATGCGGCCGGGGATCACGACAGCTCCGGTTGAGGCAGCCCGAGAGCTGCCCGAGCGCGCGCGGACGTCGCTGGCTCCACCACCCAGCCGAGATCGACGGTGCGATACCCCTCCATCGAGAGCAGGACCGTGCCCGTCTCGTCGATGACCTCGCCGTCGAAGACTGTGCGCTCGTCGTCGAGGGAGCGCGGTCGTATGGTCGCCTCGACAGGGCCCCCGCCGTGTACCAGCTGCGCAGCGCGTCCGTACGGGACGACACGTGCGATGCCCCCTGGCACCATCATCCGCCCGTCAGATGCCAGCCCCCACAACCCGCAGGTCTGCATGCAGAGCTCGAGCAGCTCGGGCGAGGTGACGGTCCTGCCCGCCGCCCAGGACAGGACGGGCAGGCCCTGGGCGAGGCGTGCCGTCACGGTGCCCTCACGCGCGACGGCTCCGGCGATGACCTGGAAGGTGAGTCCGTGGAAGTAGGGCGGATAGATGAGCTGGGCCCCCAGCGTCATCTCGCCGCGCACCGGGGCGATCGAGGCGAGCGAGGCCTGCTGGCCCAAGCTCGTGACGACGAAGGCGGAGAAGTAGACGGCGTCGTCTGGCGAGAGGTCCGCCGGATCGATCACCGAGCAGCGCGTCCACGTCCCCTCTCGGTCAGATCCGTCCGGGTCGAAGCGGCTGAGCACCACCTCGAGCTCGCGAGGACCACCGCCGATGAACAGGACCGGTGGACCCACGACGACGTCGCGGACTTCCACCAGCGTCGCGCCAGCCTCGTCGGCCAGAACGGCGCGGGCCATGAGGTCGATACCCATGACGCTGGGCAGCAGCGGGTGCCCTTGGACGACGTGGTGGAGCAGGAACGAGTCACGAACCGGATCGATGGTGACGCGCATGGGTCCCTCCGATCCGGGGTGCAGACGTGTCGCACCCGCTCGGCTCCGCGACTTCTCCTTGTACAGCCAAACTGTGGCGCTTTGCGCTCCGAGGGTCCAACATCAGAACTAGAACCAAGCGATCGGAGAACGAGATGGATCTGAGGCAGCTCGAGTACGTCGTCGCGGTGGCCGACGAGCAGAACTTCACCCGGGCGGCGGCGCGGTGCCACATCGTGCAGTCCGGGCTCAGCCACCAGATCGCACGGCTGGAGCGCGAGTTCGGTCAACCCTTGTTCGAACGGACCAGCCGGAAGGTCCGCCTCGCCCCCGCTGGAGCTGCCCTCCTGCCCTACGCCCGACGGATACTGGACGAGGTCGAGCGCGGCCGGGCTCAGGTCGCGGCACTGCGGGGCGTCGTCCAGGGCACGCTGCACATCGGCGTCATCCCAGCGAGCAGCGCGAAGGTCGACCTTCCCGAGACGCTGAAGGCGTTCCACCAGCAGTACCCCGGTGTTGACGTCATCGTGTCCGACACCGGAAGCCTGGGCATGGTCGCCATGATTCTCTCGGGCCAGATGGACGCCGGTTTCGTGGGACTCTTCGCCGAGCAGCTGCCACCCGGACTGACCCACCGGCTCCTCAGCGTCGAGCCGCTGGTCGTCGTCGTCGACGACAACCACCCCTGCGCCCGACGGACGTCCGTCGGGCTTCGTGAGATCGCCGGGATGAGCAGCTTCATCGACTGCCACCACGACTCAGGCGTGCGCACTCAGGTCGACGCCGCGTTCGCCCGGGCTTCGGTCCAACGGCACATCTCGTTCGAGCTCGGGAACCTCGCCGACGTGGCGCGGATGGCCACCCTCGGACTCGGCGCCGCGATCGTACCCAGCACGGTGGGCACCGCCATCAAGGCGTCATCCGTGCACGCCCGCATCTTGAAGATCAACGACCCTCAGGCGCTGCAACCGATCGGTGCCATCTTCCGCGACCCGGAACCAGCGAGCCCAGCGGCACGTGCCTTCATCGATCTGATCCGAGCCGCCCCCGCGACCGAGCTGATGAATCGGCCTTCAGGCCCGGTCACAGCGCAGCTGCCGACCCGCGGTCGAGCACAGTGAAAGTGGTCTGCGCAGGGGCGAGTCGACTGAGCACCGAGAAGTGCAGCGTCGTGTCGGCGAGGGCGCCCTCGTGGATGGGGACGGCGACCCGGGGAGCGACTGCTCGCAGGTAGTCCACTGCCTCCCCCAGCTTGAGCCAGGGACCGCTGGTCGGCAGGAACAAGACGTCGATCTGCTGCGCCGGTACGAAGAAGGAGTCCCCCGGATGGAAGACAGCCCCGTCGTCGATCACGAGCGCGCCGTTGGGCACCACCGGGACGTCGACGTGCACCAGCGCATGCGTCCCACCGACGACATCCACGGTCGATCCGGCCAGCAGGACTCGCTCGCCAGGGGAGACGACGCGAGCGGTGAGACCGACGCCGGCGAGCAGCGAGGCCGAGCCGGGATCGACGATGAGCTGCACCCCCGGGTTCGCTTCGAGCAGGCGCTGGAGCCGACCCAGGTCCAGGTGATCAGGGTGCTGGTGTGTGACGAAGACGGCGTCCAGGTCGCGCAGGTCCTCGAAACCTGACGCAAGCGTGCCCGGGTCGATCAGGAACCGCGCCGTCTCGGTCTCCACCAGGATGCAGGCGTGACCGAGGTGAACAACGTTCATCAGAGATCCTGTCCTAAGTGAGTGAACGCACAAGTTACCCGACCCGATCACGGCCACCGCCACCCCAACCGGTCGGGCAGAACTTGATCGGCGCCGATCCTGGGACGATGATCTCCGAGGGAGCAGGTGAGCAGCGATCACACCTTTGGGCGACGAACACCGGGAGCTGACCACGGCGGGGACAGTCGCGGTCGGGCTCCTGGACGCGCTGCCAGACGCCACGGCGGTCCTCGACCACGACGGGGTCATCGTGGCTGTCAACCGGGCCTGGCGGATGTTCGCGCTGGACAACGGGGGCACGCCCGAGCACACCGGTGTGGGCGTCAACTACCTCGACGTCTGCGCTCGTTCAGCTGCGGCAGGCTGCTCGGACGCCCACGAGGTCGCAGCTGGCCTGAGGGCCGTGCTCGCCGGAGAGACCGTCGAGAGCGACTTCGAGTACCCGTGCCCCTCGCCCGTGGTCGGCCGGTGGTTCGCGATGCGGATGACTCCGATGCCGACACCCACCCTGTGCGCCGTGATCTCCCACAGCAACATCACCCGTCGAAAGAGCGCCGAGGAGGATCTCGAGCGCCGGGCTTCGCAGGACTCGCTCACCGGTCTCGGCAACCGAGCGCTGTTCGTCCAGGAGCTCGAACGAGCCATGGGGGAACCGAGAACACGTACCCCGGGCGCGGGTGTCGGGCTGCTCTTCCTCGATCTGGACGGGTTCAAGCCCGTCAACGACACCTTCGGTCATGCCGCCGGCGACGAGGTGCTTCAGACGGTGGCCGATCGGCTGCGACGTGTGACCCGCCCCCAGGACACGGTGGCGAGGCTGGGCGGCGACGAGTTCGTTCTGGTCGTCCCTGGAATTAGCCCAGGCGATCTCGCTGGCCTGGTCGAACGCACTGTGCAGACCCTGAACGAGCCACACCGCGTCCATGGCACGACCGTCACCGTGGGGGCGAGTGTGGGAAGCTACCTGGCGACGCCGGGCGAGGATCCCGCCGAGTGCCTCGAACGGGCAGACCAGTCCATGTACGCGATCAAGCGTCGACGCGAGGATTTCAATCGAAAGGGTCGCGACACGGCTCCGTCCTGACGATGGTCACGCCTCGACGACCGAGAACAACCGGCGCGAGCCGACTCCCTTGAGCTCGTGGTCACCGCGATCGTCGAAGACGATGCCGGACCCGGCGACGAGGTCCCGCACCGTCGCTGACACGAGCACTTCTCCGGCGCTCGCCAGTGACAGGATCCGAGCGCCGGTGTGGACTGCGATGCCGGCGACCTTGTCCCGAACTGCTCGCACTCGCCGGTATGGACGCGCGCCCTGATCTCGATCCCCATCACCCGCAGGGCCTCGCGAATGGCAACAGCTGCCCGGATCGCCCGAGCCGGGCCGTCGAAGCTGGCCAGGAAGCCGTCGCCTGCGGTGTCGACCTCTCGCCCACGGTAGCGATCGATCTCGCGGCGCACCACGACGTGATGGCGTCCCAGCAGCTCGGCCCACACCTGGTCGCCGAGGTCACCGACCTGCTCGGTCGATCCGACGATGTCGGTGAAGAGCACGGTGGCGAGGACGCGGTTGGACTGGGGCGCGGGCCGTACACCGGTGACGACCTCCTGGATCTCGTCCAGGATTGCGTCGCCGTCCAGCGTCCACCACGAGTGGTCGGCGCCCGGGAACTCGACGAGCCGCGCACCCGGTATCCGGGCGGCGATGTAGCGGCCCTCCTCGATGTCGTTGTCGCGGTCCTCCACCCGGTGCATGACGAGAGCAGGAACCCGGATCGTGGGGAGGACCTCGCGTACGTCTACCTGGCCGTTCATCTGGAACAGGGCCACGTCAGCACCCGGGCTGGAGCAGCGGCGGTAGTAGCGGGACAGCTCCGCCAGGCCGGCGGGACTCAGGCTGGGGGCCGTGTCCTCCCAGCCGAGGCCGGTCGTCCAGTACCGCTCGACGTGGCCGAGGGCCTCGAGCCGCTCCTCCCGGGTCAACGCCCAGGGGTAGTCCTCGCTCCAGAGCCGGCTGGCTGCGCACCCGAAGGTGCAGAGCGCGATCGTCCGCTCCGGGTGGCTCGCGGCGAAGAGCATGCTCATGTTGCCGCCCTCGGAGGCTCCGAAGATCACCGCGCGCTCCGAGCCGGCCGCATCCATCACGGCTCTGAGATCGTCCATGCGTTGCTCAAGCGTGGGCAGCTCGTTGACCGGCACCGAGTCCGACATCCCTGTTCCGCGCTTGTCGAACAGGATCAGCCGAGTGAAGGACGCGAGGCGCTCGAAGCCGGCAGCGAGATCGGCCAGCTCCCAGGCCAGCTCGATGTGCGACACCCACCCCGGTACGTACACGAGGTCCACCGGCCCGTCGCCGACGACCTGGCAGGCGATGTTGACGTCGCCGGACCTCGCGTACTGTGTGCGCGGGACCTGGATGGACATGAGCCCACGCTGTCAGATCCCCAAGTCCAGCTCAACCGGCACCGGTGCTCGCAGGCGTCTCGTCAGCCGTCGCCATCCTCCAGCGATGGCACCGAGCGGACACGCATCCGCAGGATCCGCCGGATCGAGTAGTAGTCACCGCTGGGGCCTTGGTACTTCGCCATGCCCACGGCTACCAGCAGCGAGGCGCCGTTGAAGACGTCGGGGATCCAGACCGGAGCCCCGGACAGTTGCAGGCCTTTGACGCCGGCGGCCAGAACGTACACCGAGAGGACTGTTCCCCAGACATTAAAGCGCCCGCCGCGGAACTGAGTCGAGCCTAGGAATGCTGCCGTGAAAGCAGGGACGAGATAGCTAGGCCCGATGGTGGGGTCCGCATTACCAAGTCTCGCGGTGACCAGCATCCCGGCGATCGCAGCGAGCAGACCACAGGCGACGAGCGAGCCGAAGATGACCTTGGTCGTGTTGACTCCGGCCAGCCTAGCCGCCTCGATATTTCCCCCGGTCGCGTACACCCGTCGACCCGACGGCGTCCGCTCGAGGAGATACCAGACGATGAGAGCGAGCGCCATGAGGATGACGAACGAGTACGTGATGCCCCCGAAGTTCCCCACACCGAAGTTCGCGTACGAATCCGGGACGCCAAGGATCTGCTCCCCACCCGAGATGCCGGTGATGAATGCCGCCAGGAGTGAGCTCACACCCAGCGTCGCGATGAAGGAGTCGATCCGCACCTTGACGATCAGCCAGCCGCTGATGAGTCCGATCAGGATGCCGCTGAGGGCGGTGACGGCGAGAGCAGCAGGGATCGAGACGCCATGGGAGACCAACAGCCAGGCAACGAACATCGACCCGGCGCCCACCTGCAGGCCGATCGCAAGATTGAACACTCCGGCTGCCAACGGGATGATCAGCGCGATCGCGGTGATACCCGTGATCACCTGGTTGTCCAGCAGTGTCCGCCAAGTGGTGCTCGCGAGGAACGTGCTAGGAATGCGAATGGCGAAGACGGCGAAGATCACCACGAAGATGTAGATCGCGCTGATGTTGCGGAAGCCGAGATATCGCCGAGCCCGCGCCCAGCCACTTCGGTCGACGTGCTCACTCATGATCGCCTCTCTGAAGACTCACTCTCGGCCGCTGCCTGGAGTCGCGGGACTGTCGATCGTCGCCCGGACCAGTGCCGACTCGGTGAGCTCCCGTCCCGCAAGGGTGCTGACGACCCGCCCTTCGTGCAGGACGAGGACCCGGTGGCACAGGGTCACCAGTTCCTTGGTGTCCGTGGAAGACACCAGTACGGCGGCTCCTCCAGCCGCGATCCGAGCGATGAGGTCGTGGATGCTTGCTTGCGCAGCGACGTCGACACCCTGGGTCGGCTCCTCGAGCAGCAGCACGCGAGGTGCGTTGCGCAGCCACTTCGCGATGACGATCTTCTGCTGGTTTCCGCCGCTGAAGAGGCCGAAAGACCGATCGCCCGCCCGGCTGGGACGAACGCCCACATGGTCCAACCACCTGTCGGCCTCGGCCTTCTCGGCGCTCGGGTCGATCTGTCCCATCCTGCCGCGTAGGGAGGCCAGCCGCGGAAGTGTGAGGTTCTCCTTGGCGCTCATGCTGACGATGGCGCCGAAGCGCCGCCGGTCCGACGGGACGTATCCCATGCCCGCCTTGATGGCGTGGGCCGGTGACCCTGGCCTGACAGCGAGCCCATCCACCTGGACCCGACCGGCCTCCGTAGGCACCGCGCCGAAGATGGCGCCGGCTAGCTGTTCCATGCCCGACCCCCGCAGCCCCGTCACACCGACGATCTCGCCGGCGCGCACCTCGAGGTCGACGTCCCTCAGCTGCGGTGATGCGATGCCAAGGACGCCGAGCCGGACGGCGCCGGGCACTCCTGCTTCAGCGAGCTCGCGAGCATCGTCACCGATCTGGCCAGCGATCAGCCGTACCAACGACGCGCGGTCGAACTCGCCCCGCGGATGGTCCCCGACGACGCGACCGTCCCTCAGCACGACCACCCGGTCGGCCAGCTCGACCACCTCGTCGAGCCGGTGGCTGATGATGACGATGCCGGCACCCGCGGAAGCAACCCGGCGGACGGCCGCAAAGAGCTTGCCGACCTCTGCCCCTTGGAGGGCCGCAGTGGGCTCGTCCAGCACAAGGACGTTGTCTGACGTCGTCCACCCGTCCAGCGCCCGTGCGATGGCGACGATCGTTCGCTCAGCGGGGGTGAGCTTGGAGACCAGCACGCCAACATCGAAGTCAGCGCCGAACTGCTCGATCAGCGCTCGTGCATGCTTGCGCTCGGCCCTGATCGCAGAGGGGAGAATCGCCCTGGCTCCCAGTGATCGTCCCAGGTCGATGTTCTCGATGGTCGTCAGAGTCGGGATCAGACCCAGGTCCTGGTGAATGAAGTGCAGACCGTCACGGTTCCCACGTCTCACACTGCCACCGGGAGTGGCTACGGTCCCCGAATCCTCTTGGTAGATACCAGCCAGGACCTTGACGAGCGTCGACTTGCCGGAGCCGTTGTGCCCGACCAGCGCCAGGATCTCGCCCGCATGCACCATCAACGAGACATCGTCGAGCGCCTTCACGCCGGGGAACGTCTTGCTGATATTGCGGGCATCCAACAGAGCCGAAGTCACCAACGTTGTCCGTTTCGAAGGGGGGTGGGCGCCGGTTTGCCAGCGCCCACCCCGACGATCGTGCTAGCTGGCGCTGACCCACAGTGCCTGGAAGCGGCTGGCGAAGTCGGGGTAGCCCGTCCACCCCTGGCTGACATCACCGGGAAGATCCGACTTGGCAAGGAACTGCTCCGGCGGAATGTCCGCGATCGCTCCAGGCGCCGCCGGCTCACCGGTGGTCAACCGTGCCAACGAGTCTGCGATGGTCCATGCGACCACGGGCAGGTCAAGACCAAATCCGAGCGTGAAGTCGCCCTTCTGGATTCCCTCTAGGTTGGCGGGGTCGGGGGAGTTGATGATCGACTCGATCGAGAGGCCGGCGGTCTTCATCGCGGCTGGAAGGCCGGGCGTCTGCTCTCCGATTCCGAAGACTGCAGTCTTGGTGTCCGGGTTCGCCTGCAGGTCGCCCACGATGAGACTGGGCGCGGTCGTCCCGAACGTCCCGACCGGGATCTTCGCTGTCCGCACCTTGCAGTTCGGACAGAGGGTCGACATCTCCGCGACGAACGCATCCTTGAGCAGGTTGGTGAAGTCCAGCTCGGGCGTGTAGTAGAAGACGACGTTGGTCTGGTCCCCGTGGGTGGCGACGACTTGCGCCGCCAGGACCTGGCCAGAGCGGGTCGTCTCCTGCGTGCCGACCTGCTGCACCGGGACGGCTGCCGGGTCAGCCCCGATCACACCGCTGGTGACGACCGGGATCTTGGCCGCTTGCAACTGCTCGAGGCCGCGCTTCCACAACGCAGGTGGGATCGCCGGTACGAAAACACCGTCGTACTTGTCCTGGACCACCGTGTCGAACGCCGCAGCTACGGAGTCGGCAGCAAGTCCCGCCTTTATGGATGTCAACGTCATGCCGAGTGCCTGCATCGGGGGCTTGGCCAGCTGGTAGAACAAGCCGCAGATGGGCGTTCCGCAGTCGAGGTAGGCGATCCGCTTGCCGGTAGGCTTCTTGACCAGTGGCGTATCGATCGGGAACTTGCTGGGCTGCCCGGTGTACGGCGCGATCAGCGTCTTGGCCGCCGCCACGTCAGCTCCCGAGGAGACGGTTGCTGACGAGTTACCTCCCGGCGAGGCAGTGGTGCTCGGCGCGGTGCTGCCGGTACTGCTGCACGCGGCGAGCGCAAGGGCGCTCACAACCGCTGCGACGCCAAGCGTCGCCCTTGTCGAGCGTGTGCTCATGTGATCCTCCATCGGTGGGGTGAACGCTGTGCGGATGACTGAGGCGTTGCTCCGGAAGTCCGAGGGCCACTACCAGGCCATGTGGCCCCCTTCAACCGGGATGGACGCCCCGGTGATGAGTCCCGCGTCATGGCTGGCGAGGAAGAGCACGGTGGGGATGATGTCCGCCGAGGCCGCGAACCTCTTGACGAGCTGTCGGGACGTGGCGAACTCCAGGAACTCCGCCTCGGAGTCGAACATCTGCTTGGCCGCCGCAGCCATCGGCGTGTCCACACCGCCAGGGCAGACCGCGTTGACTCGGATGTTGTCGGGCGCCAGTTCGCGGGCAGCGGACCGGGTCAGCGAGAGGATCGCTGCCTTAGTTGCGCCGTACGCCCCCATGTGGTCGACGGCGGCCAGGCCGCAGATTGATGAAGTGTTGACGATGGCCCCGCCGCCACGGAGCCGCATCTGCGGTGCAACCGCCTGAAGCGTCAGCAGCTGAGTCACGCAGTTGACCCGGAACGCCCGCTCAAATGCCTCCGGCGCTGTCTCCTCGAGGGTCCCCCCGATGAGGACCCCCGCATTGTTGTGAAGGACGTCAATGCCACCGAACGCGTCGGATGCCTCCGCGACCAGGGCACGGATGGTGGCCGGGTCCGTCAGGTCGCCCGCCACGCTGACCACCCGGCCGCCCGCCTCCTGGATGAGGTAGGCCGTCTGCTCGAGCTCCGCCCCCAGAATGTCCGTCACAGCGACGCTTGCCCCCTCGCTGGAGAAGGCAAGGGCCGACTCACGGCCCTGGCCGCGGGCAGCCCCGGTCACGACAACCACCTTGCCGTCAAATCTCATCTTCCTACCTACTTTGGTAGTTAGTCGTGGGGAGTGTAGGTCGAGCACCGGACCAGATCAAGGATTGATATGAGGTCGTGACCACTTGCCGCAGCGGCGCTTTGGCCCGTCAGAGCCCGAGTACCCGCTCGGCGTTGCCGTGGAAAATCTGCCCCAGGAGGTCATCGGAATAGCCGAGCCCCGACCACTCGTCGAGGACCCGTCGATAGGGCATCGACGGGTGGTCCGAGCCAAACATGATCTTGTCTTTGAGCCGGGTTCTGATGTCCCGTTGCAGCGACTCGGGGAAGTACTTCGGCGCCCAGCCGGACAGTTCCCAGAACACGTTGCCCTTGTGCAGCACTACAGCCGTCATCTCGTCGATCCACGGCCAGCCGGGGTGACTCGCGACGATGGTGAGATCCGGGAAGGCGGCCGCGAGGTTGTCGATGGACATGGGGTGAGCGTGCGAGATCCGCGAGCCGAGGCCGCCGGGGATCCCTGCGCCCATCCCCGTCGTACCCGCATCAATCATGACGGGTACGCCCAGAGACGTGATGGTCTCCCACAGCGGGGCCAGCGCCGGGTCGTCCACCGCGAAGCGACCCATGATGGGGTGGAAGTGGAACCCGAGCAGCCCTAGGTCGCGGACCGCGTGCTCGGCTTCCGCCAGTGCAGCGTCCCCCTTGTGCGGATCTACCGCTCCCCATGCCTGGAGGACGACGCCGGGGTGACGATCACGGAACTCTGCCACGTACTCGTTGGAGCAGGGCGGGGAACCGACCACCGATTCGATGTCGAAAGCGACGAGAACCACTTCGACACCGGCCTCCTCGAAGCCAGCGACCACGGACTCCTCGGTCTGCGGCAGCCACTCGCGTCCCCAGTACTTTCCCAAGGCCTCGACGAACGGGCCCTGCGAGTCGATCCACTCGGCAGTGCCGGGATACGCGTGGAGGTCTACACGTCGCATGTGGTTCACCGTCTCCGTTCAGCGGGTGCGCGGTTGTGACAAAAGCAAGGAGTGGTGGGTGCAGTGCTCACGGGGCTCGACGGCCCTCGACTACCAGCCGCATCTGACTGACCCCCGAGAGGAACTCCGGCCGGCCGGTCGACCAGCGCTGCATGTAGCGCTCGAGGTCCAGTGCGTCGGAGTGAGAGGGAAGCCTGGGTGCTACCCGGCACAGATGCGTGAGTGCCCCTACGAAGTCCCGACCTGAGCCCTCGAGCCGCGCCCCGAGGGCGACAGCGGCCGCGACGGCGTCGTCGACGGAGTCAAGAACATCCCAGACCAGGCCAGCAGCAAGAGCGGTCGCGGCGTCGAGCTTCTCGCCGAAGACGACCATCGCTGTGGAGATCTCCCGGCCCACCGAACGCTCGAGCATCCACGCGTGGCCACCACCCGGGATCAACCTCAAGTTCATGAACCGCGAGTCGAAGACCGCGCTCCTCGTGGCAAGGCGCAGGTCAGCGGCGAGCGCGAGATTCAGTCCGGCGCCGACAGCAGGGCCGTTGACGACAGCGATCACCGGAATCGGAGACGCCAGGACGCGCAGGAAGCCCCGGTACACGTTCTCGATCCCGGCGAAGTCCCCCGAGGCGCTCGCCTCGAGTGTGGCCAGCTCGGCCCCGGCGCAGAAGGACGGACCCTCGCCGACGAGGACGACGCAGCGGGTCCGGCCATCGGACTCTGCTCTGTCAAAGGCCGACACGAGGTCCTCGACCATCTGCGGCGCGAGCACGTTCCGGTGTTCCCCGTCGGCCATCGTGAGCACCGTGACGCCGCCAACAGTGCGGACAGCCACCCGAGAGCGGTCAGCGGTTCTCGTTCCTGACATGATGCTACTTACCCTAGTAGGTACTGGAGAAGGAGTCACGTCTTGTCCGATGTTTTCCTGATCTCCGCGGCAAGGACACCCATCGGTCGCGCCGGAAAGGGCTCGCTCGTCACCGCACGGCCCGACGACCTTGCCGCCGCGGTGGTGAAGGCGGCTCTGGGCCGCGGCGGAGTCCCGGGTGAGGTGGTCGACGACTTGCAGCTGGGATGCGGGTACCCCGAGGGCGAGCAGGGGTACAACATCGGTCGGCGGGTGGCGCTCTTGAGTGGGCTCCCGGTGACCGTTCCTGGATCCACAGTGAGCCGGATGTGCGCGTCCAGCCTGCAAGCGATCCGCTCAGGCGTGCACGCGATCCGCGCCGGGGAGTCGGAGGTTCATGTCGCCGCCGGTGTCGAGTCCGTCTCGCGGGTAGGGCGCACCACTCGCCCGCAGGACCGGCACCCGGAGCTCAGCGGCGAGCCGTTCGCAGACGTCTACATACCCATGGGCATCACCGCAGAGAACGTCGCGGCCGCCTACGACATCTCGAGACAGGACATGGATCTCTTAGCCCTGCGCAGTCACCGGCGCGCGGTGGCGGCGCAGGACAACGGATTCTTCGCGGCGGACATCATCGAGGTGACCCTGCCCGACGGAACTGTGGTGAGCAGCGATGACGGACCGCGCCGGGACACCTCCGTGGAGAAGCTGAGCTCGCTGCCGTCAGCTTTCACCGACGGCGGCCCGGTCACCGCGGGGAACTCGTGCCCGCTGAGCGACGGCGCTGCCGCCGTCGTGCTGGCAGGCGAAGATGCAGTCGACCGCTACGACCTCAAACCTAGGGCGCGCATCCTTGCCACAGCCGTGTGTGGAGTCGCCCCGGAGATGATGGGGATCGGCCCGATCGAGGCGATTCGGTCGGTGCTCCACGCAGGTGGCCTGACGATCCGCGACGTCGACGT
>JANYIP010000134.1 GCA_025361995.1 Streptomycetales bacterium
GATCAGCAGCGTGCAACCGCCCATCAGCAGCCCGGCGCCGGCGAAGTCGATGCGGTGCTGGCGACGCACGACGTCCTCCTTGAAGTGGGTCAGCAGCATGTACACCGCCGCTGCGCCCACCGGCAGGTTGACGAAGAAGATCCAGCGCCAGGACAGGTACTCGGCGAAGACCCCGCCCAGCGTCGGACCCAGCACCGAGGCGACGCCCCACACGCTCGCGATGTACCCCTGGACGCGAGCGCGCTCCTCGATCGAATACAGGTCGCCGACGATGGTCATGCTCATCGGTTGCACCGCCCCCGCGCCGATGCCCTGCAGCGCGCGGAACGCGATGAGCGAGGGCATGCTCCAGGCCATCCCGCACAGCACTGACCCGAGCAGGAACACCGCGATCCCGAACAGCATCACCGGGCGTCGCCCGCGCACGTCGGCGAACTTCCCGTACAACGGGACTGTCACCGCCTGGGTCAGGAGGTAGATCGAGAAGAGCCAGGGGAACTGGGAGAAGCCGCCGAGCTGACGCACCACCGAGGGCACAGCGGTCGCGATGATCGTGCTGTCGATCGCGACCAGGCCAACCGACAACATCAAGGCAGCCAGCACAGGCCCGCGCTCTGAGCGGAACCCGACGCCCGCGGCCGCCTGCGGCTGCGCGGTCACGGTCGCTCCTAGCTGTCGGTGAGATCCTCACCAAGATAAGGCACAGGCCGCCACCCAGCGCTCGATGAGGTCGTACGGGATGGGCTTGGCGAGAGGGAAACGCGCGGTGCTCTTGGCGGCGCGGAAGGGCGCGAGCTTGCGCTCGAGCTCGCCGGCGTCGGTCGGCAGCGGGTAGATGCTGATGAAGCGCTTCCAGGCTGCGACGTACAGCAGGACACGGCCGTCGAGGCTGAACGTCGGGATGCCGTAGCTGATCGACTCGGCGACTGCCGGTACGGCGTGGTGGATCCGGCTGCGGATCCCCTCGACGATCGCACGGCTCGCAGCGGGGAGCGAGGCGAGGTAGGCGTCCACGCTGGCGAGCGCCATCACGCGCCCACCGGGCCGAACCAGCGCTCGACCCGGTCGGCCGCGAACGCGGTCTTGTCCGCGACCAGCTCCGTCGACGGGCCTTCCAGATCGCCGACCGGGCTCTGCCCGTTGAGGAACGTCACGTCGACCTTGGCGATCATGCCGTGGCCGAACTCCAGGTAGCAGACCCCGCGCCCGTCGTACGTCGACGTCGTGGTGGCGCTGTGTACGACGGCGCTGATCTGTGCGGCTGCGACCTTGGCCTGCCCCTCGGCGAAGACGCCGGCCTTCGGGGTACCGACGCTCGCGACATCACCGACGGCGTACACGCCGGGGTAGCGGGTCGCCAGGGTCAGCGAGTCGACCGGGATCCAGCCGTCGACCGGCATCCCGGACTCCACCACCACAGCTGGCGCCCGGTGCACGGGCACTCCGAGGAACAGGTCGTACGCCAGCTCGCCGCCGCCGCTGAGCAGCGCCACCTTGCGGTCGGGGTCGAGCGCCTTGACCAGCTCGCCGGGGTGCCAGGCGATGCCCCGGCTGGCGAAGGCAGCGAGCACCGCCTCAGAGGCCTGCGGCGACGGCGGGATCGGCACGCCCAGCGGCATCGCCAGCGAGACCTGCGAGGAGCCGGTCAGGCCGCGCTCGACCAGGTGGTCGTGCACGAGAAGTCCGGCAGCGTGGACGCCGATTCCCAGCCGGGCCTGATCACGGCAAGCAGGTTCCCGGTGATGATCAACGTGGTGGGCCAGTGGTCCAGAAGACGCTGCATGAGCGAGGGGTTCAGGACGAGCATTGCCCACAGTGGGTCGTCGCAGTGGACCCGGTAACGGTCATCGAACTCTCCGGACTCGGTATCGACCCCTGGGCCGAACCTGCGCCAGCCGATGTCGGTCCCTCCGGTGGGCACCACAGCCAATTTGTGGTCGCTGGGGAAGTTGACCAGGCCCGCCGAACCGATCTGGAGCCGGAGGAGCTCAGGCCGGTCTCCCGTTCGATGAAACGAGACACCGGTGAGGTCGAGGACAGTGGCCCCGTTTTCCAAAGGTGTGCACACGTGCCGGGTGATCCGAGGGCAGCTGTCAGTGATGTCGAGCTCGACCAGGCGGGCGCTCAGCCGCGCGTCCAGAGCGGTGAACGTCCAGGAGTTCTCCCGCGCCGCGGCGGCGACGTCGTCCTCGCGCGCGAGCAGCCGACGACCTTCCTGGCCCCACAACAGCTGGCACGTCGACCGGTCCATCACGTCCACCGGGTCGAGGACTTGACCGGCCGCGGGCTCCGGGTCCAGCGCAGGCGCCAGGTACATGTCATCCCCGGTGGGCTGGTCGGCTGTGGCCATTCCTGCGTCTGCTTTCTCGGTGGTGATCGTCGCGCGTATCGGTGAGTATGCCCGCGTGGACCTCGAGCGAGTGTGTTCAGGATTCGAGCTGGGTGCCCTGCGCGATGCACGTACCGTGACCGGCGGCCTGTCGAACGACATGTGGCAGGTGCGGACGGACCGTGGCGAGTACGCGGTCAAGGCGATGGTCGTCAATGCGGACCGACCAGACTTCGTCGCGAATCTTGAGGCGGCATTCACGGTCGAGCTCAGGGCGTACGGGGCGGGAGTGGCGATGCCGGAGCCGATCGCCGTACCCGGGTCGGGCCGGTGCCTGCTCGCGACTGATGGTCGCTTCACCCGAGTGCATGCATGGATCGGCGGGGCTCCCGCCGACCCGTCGACACGCTGCGCCGAAGCGGGAGACCTGCTGGCTGGCATTCACGCGGTCTCACCTTCTGCCGCGGTTGCCCTCGACGACGAACCGTGGAGTGCCGCTGCGTGGCGCGACGTGGGTGACCAGGCTGCGGATCCCGAGCTGGCTGACGCGATTCGCGGCAGCGCCGATCTTCTGGCTCGGCTAGAGGCCGTGACCAGCACCGGCCCGGCCGTGGTGCCGACCGTCGAGAGTCATCGAGACCTGGACCCGAAGAACGCGCTCGTCGCTCGGTCCGGGTTGCTGGCCGTCGACTGGGACGCAGCTGGCTCCATCCCGGTGGCTCGCGAAGCCGTCCAGGTGGCGTTGGACTGGAGTACGGATCCAGCGGGCTTCAGCGACGTGCTTGCGGGCTACCGGGCGAAAAGTCCCTACGACGTACCTCGGGAGCTGTGGGTGTTCGGAGGTTGGGTGTCCGCACACGCCGGATGGCTCGTGTACAACGCCTCAATCCAGCAGTCGAACAGCTCGGACGGTCGGCGGGGCGTCGGCGAAGCGACCGCCGCGCTCGCCAGGCTGCGAATGCTGTCGGTCGCCCTGCCGGAATACGTAGCTGTCATCGGATGAATGCTCCAGAGCGCCGACGGACCATGGGAAGTCAGTCATCCGACGTAGGCCGCGAGGTGTTGGCCCGTGAGGGTGGAGCGGGCGGCGACGAGGTCACCAGGTGTGCCTTCGAAGACGATCCGGCCGCCGTCGTGGCCGGCGCCGGGGCCGAGGTCGATGATCCAGTCGGCGTGCGCCATGACCGACTGGTGGTGCTCGATGACGATGACCGACTTGCCGGCGTCGACGAGCCGGTCCAGCAGGCCGAGCAGCTGCTCGACGTCGGCGAGGTGCAGGCCCGTGGTCGGCTCGTCCAGGACGTAGACGTCGCCCTTCTCAGCCATGTGGGTGGCCAGCTTGAGCCGCTGCCGCTCGCCCCCGGACAGCGTCGTGAGCGGCTGCCCGAGGCTGAGGTAGCCGAGCCCGACGTCGGCGAGCCGGCCGAGGATGGCGTGCGCGGCCGGCGTGCGCGCCTCGCCGGTGTCGAAGAACGACTGAGCCGCCATCACCGACATCGCGAGGACCTCGCTGATGTCGAGGCCACCCAAGTGGTACTCCAGCACCGATGCGTCGAACCGCTTCCCCCCGCACTCGTCGCAGGTGGTGGCCACGCCGGCCATCATCGCCAGGCCGGTGTAGATGACGCCGGCGCCGTTGCACTCGGGGCAGGCACCCTCGGAGTTGGCGCTGAACAGCGCCGGTTTCACTGCGTTGGCCTTTGCGAACGCCTTGCGGATCGGGTCGAGCAGTCCGGTGTACGTGGCGGGGTTGCTCCGTCGCGACCCGCGGATCGCGCCCTGGTCGATCGACACCACGCCCGCGCGGGAGGGGAGCAACCCCTGCGCGAGCGAGCTCTTGCCGGAGCCGGCAACGCCGGTGATGACGACAAGGACCCCGAGCGGGAAGTCGACGTCGACGTCGCGCAGGTTGTTCGTGGTGGCGCCGCGGATCTCCATCGTGCCGGTGGGCGTCCGTACCGTCCTCTTGAGGACGACCCGGTAGTCGAGATGACGGCCGGTGAGAGTGCCGCTGGCCCGAAGCCCCTCGACGGTGCCCTCGAAGCAGACGGTGCCACCCGCCGTACCCGCACCAGGGCCGAGGTCGATCACGTGGTCGGCGATCGCGATCGTCTCCGGCTCGTGCTCGACGACAAGGACGGTGTTGCCCTTGTCTCTCAGCTGCAGCAGGAGTTCGTTCATCCGCTGGATGTCGTGGGGGTGCATGCCCGCGGTGGGCTCGTCGAAGACGTACGTGACGTCTGTGAGCGAGGAGCCCAGGTGACGGATCATCTTGACGCGCTGCGCCTCGCCTCCCGACAGGGTGCCCGACGGCCGGTCGAGCGAGAGGTAGCCCAGGCCGATCTCCGCGAAGGAGTCGAGGATCTGCTGCAACGTCGCGAGCAGCGGCGCCACCGACGGCTCGGAGATGCCGCGGACCCAGTCAGCCAGGTCGCTGATCTGCATCGTGCAGGCGTCAGCGATGGTGATCCCCTTGATCTTCGAGGATCGAGCGGCCGCGTTGAGGCGGCTTCCCCCGCAGTCCGGGCAGAGGTCGAAGGTGATTGCCCGCTCCACGAAGGCGCGGATGTGCGGCTGCATCGCCTCGACGTCCTTCGACAGCATCGACTTCTGGATCTTCGGGATCAGCCCTTCGTACGTGAGGTTGACGCCGTCGACCTTGATCTTGGTCGGCTCCTTGTACAGCAGGTCGTGCAGCTGCTTCTTGGTGAACGTGCGGATCGGGGAGTCGGGGTCGAAGAAGCCGCAGCCGCCGAAGATGCGACCGAACCACCCGTCGACGCTGAAGCCGGGGACGGTGAGCGCACCTTCGTTGAGCGACTTGCTGTCGTCGTACAGCTGGGACAGGTCGAAGTCGGTCACGGATCCGATGCCCTCGCACCTCGGGCACATGCCTCCCGCGCGGGAGAACGCGCGTTTCTCGGTGGTCTTCCCGGCCGCCCTCTCGATCGTGACCGCTCCAGCTCCACTGATCGTCGCGGTGTTGAACGAGAAGGCGTTGGGCGAGCCGATGTGCGGCTGCCCGAGCCGGCTGAAGACGATGCGCAGCATGGCGTTGGCGTCAGTGGCGGTGCCGACGGTGGAGCGGGCGTTGGCCCCCATCCGCTCCTGGTCGACGATGATCGCTGTCGTCAGCCCGTCGAGGAGGTCGACGTCGGGTCGCGCCAGGCTCGGCATGAAGCCCTGCACGAACGCGCTGTACGTCTCGTTGATCAGCCGCTGCGAGTCCGCGGCGATCGTGCCGAACACCAGCGAGCTCTTGCCCGAGCCGGAGACACCGGTGAACGCCGTGAGCCGGCGCTTGGGGATCTCGACGCTGACATCCTTGAGGTTGTTCACCCGCGCGCCGAGTACGCGAATCAGGTCGTGGCTGTCGGCGACGTGGCGCTCATGCAACTGCGTCTCCATCCTCGTGGCTCGTGGCCATCAGCAGGTCGATTCGGTGACTAGGCGACGCGCCCCAGCTGGTCGAGGTTAGTCGGCCCGGATCAGGCGGGCGAGCTCGCGCTCCAGGCCGAGGTCGCCGGTCGGGACGACCTCGAGCGGAAGTCCCAGCGTGGTCGCCGCATCCTCGGCGAGCTCACGGAGCTCGGCAGTCTCCCGCTGGGCGAGCCACACAACCCGGCGGTAGTGCCGGAAGTAGTCGTCGCGCAGCTCGGGCCGGGCGTCGAGGCCGAGCTCGATCACCACCGACCGGCGGAACGAGCGCACCAGGAAGTCGGTGAGCACGTACGTCCCCGGCTCGGCCTCGAAGATCGCGGCCATCTCCCGCTGCCCGGCGAAGATGTCGTAGCAGTGCGACCCGCCGAGCCGGGCGAGGCCGAGCCGCGAGCAGACCTCGTCCAGTGCTCCGTAGCTGCCGCAGTCGGCGTACCCGACGGCGATCCGTTCGTCGTACCGCAGCCGCAGCCGGCCGACCACGGTCTCGACCTCGGCCGAGATCTTCTCGGGATGGTTGTGCAGCAACGGCGGCAACGGGTGCACGTCGACCGCCCAGCCACGGCGCAGGGCGATGTCCGAGAGGTGCGTCGCGATCGCCCCGCATGCGACGACCGCGAACCTGCTCGCGGCGATACTCAGGGCTCCATCCATGCTTCCCCTACTCGGGGAACGAGAGCTCGTCGACGAATCGGTCGTTGAAGTCGGTGCGGTCGGAAAGTTCGACGTACTCCACCTCCTCGAGCAGGGCGGTGGCTCCCGCGCGTTCTGGCTTGGAAAGCAATGCCATCTTCGCGCCCTCGCCAGCCACGTTGCCCGCACTCACGATGCGGAGCACGGGCAGCTTCGGGACGAGCCCGATCCGGATCGCGCTGGCCGGCGACAGGTAGGTCCCGAACGACCCGGCCAGCAGCACTTGCGCGATGTCGGACTCGGCCAGCCCGACCTCTTCGAGCAGCAGCCGCCACCCGGTCGAGATCGCGGCCTTGGCGAACTGCAGCTCGCGTACGTCCCGCTGCGACAGGTAGACGATGTCGGCGGCGTCCTCGACGACGCCGGGTTCGCCGTGCCAGGCCAGGACGAAGATCCGCTCGGCGCCCAGTGTCATAAGGTGCGGTGCGAGGCCAGGGCTGATCACGGCGGCCTCCTCGTCCTTGACGAAGCGGCCGGAGCGGTCGAGCAGGCCGACCCGGACGAGCTCGGCGACGGCGTCGACGAGGCCGGAGCCGCACAGGCCTTGCGGCTTCACGTCACCGATGACCTGCAGGGTCAGCGCGTCGTCGACGATCTTGACGACCTCGATGGCGCCGTCGGCGGCCCGCATCCCGCACTTGATCGACGCTGCCTCGAACGCCGGCCCGGCCGGTGCGGCGGTGGAGACGAGCCGCTCAGCGTTGCCGAGGACGATCTCGCAGTTGGTGCCGACGTCGATGAACAGCCGCATCCGTTTGTCGCGCTCCATCCCCGACGCGAGGACGCCCGCCACGATGTCTCCGCCGACGTACGCACCGAGGGCCGGGAAGACGGTGGCCCGCGCACTGGGGTGTACCTGCACGCCGAGATCCGTGGCGAGCAGGTCGGGGTACGAGCGGGCGGCCATGATGAAAGGCGCGACGCCGACCGGCTCGGGGTCGATGCCGAGGGCCAGCTGGGTCATGGTGGCGTTGCCCGCGAGCGCGACCTCGTACACCTGGCGCGGGTCGATCCCGCCGGCGACGCACACCTCCTGCGCGAGCTCGTCCAGCGTCTCGTGGGCCAGCCGGCGCAGCCGGTCGAGGGCGGTGTCGTCGAGCATCGTCGCGCTGATGCGGGTGATGACGTCGGCGCCGAAGGGCTGCTGCTTGTTGAGCATCGAGCGCACCGCGACCGGCGTACCGGTGGACAGGTCGAGCAGGGTCGCGACGACCGTCGTGGTGCCGAGGTCGAACGCGATCCCGTGCATCGTGGTGCTGGTGTCACCCGGCTCGACGTCGATGAGGATGTCGTCGACGATCACGGCCGTCACCTTGAAGTCGTTGGCGCGCAACACCTTCCCGAGGGTACGGACGGCCGACAGGTCGACCCTGAGCTCGAGGTCGTCCATCGCGGCGAGGACGCGCTCGACGTCGGTGACCTGGTCGTGCAGGGTCGGCTCGGTGAGCTCGAGGTGCCGCTTCTGCACGGCTGGCCGCAGGATGACCTGCCGCCCGACGCCCACTGTCGCCGCCTTGGGCCGCGTGGTCAGCGGCTGGACCTCGATCTGCAGGTCGGTGTTGGCCAGCGCGAGGCAGGCCAGCCGCCAGCCGGAGCGCAGCTCGTCCGGGCTGAACGCCCGCACGTCGAGCCGCGAGATGGGCACCGAGCCGTCGATGATGCGCACCTTGCACTTCTTGCACGTGCCGTGGCCGCCGCAGGTCGAGTCGACCGCGATGCCGTTCCAGCTCGCGGCGTCGAACAGACTGACGCCGGACGGCACCTTGACCTCCGGCCCGTCGGGCAGGAAGCGCAGCCGTACGCGGCCGACGCCCTCCCCGGTCATCGACTCCTGAGAGGCGACGC
>JANYIP010000139.1 GCA_025361995.1 Streptomycetales bacterium
GTGCGCCAACGACACCTCCCCCGCCGCCAACGCGGCAGCGGTCGCCGGGTAGGACTGGGCCAGGTCCGCGGCGACCCGGACGTCACTAGCCGCCGCCCCCGGGCGCTGCAACCCCACGGTCTTCAACCAGGCCGACGTCGACGACGCCCCGGCCTCGGTCGCCGTACCCCGGGTATCGACCTCACGCACGGCGGCAAGGCGCGCGGCGGCGGTCTGGGCTTCGACGGCGCTGAGCTCACGGACCAGCGCCAACGTCTGGGCACTGGCCAGCTTCCACAGCGGCGCCTTCACCAACCGACCGGCGGCGTGCCGCATCACCGCGGCCAGACCCAACGGGTCCAACGCATCCAGATCTGCGGTGATCGACATGATTCAAACACTAGACGAGGCCACCGACAGCCTCCCCGAACACGAACCAAACCCGTTATCCAACAACAACTTTCCGGCTGGTGGTCCACCGAGGCAACCATATCTTCATGATCGACGCGGCGGGGGAGCGGGGGAGCGGGCTACCTCGCCGAGGTGGGGGCGACGGAGACAGGAGGCAACAAGGCCGCCTGGATCCAGGACCTCTTCGCGAACCTGCCGCTCAACCCCGACCAGCCGTCGTACCAGCCTGAGCTGTGCCTTGGCTGGCCTTAGGTGGGCTCGTCGGGGTCGGTCCGCAAGCTCGACCGCACCGACCCGGCGAGTCCGGCGGCGCCGAGCCCCACGAGGCCGAGCGGGAGGATCCAGCCGGCGTCGATCCGGACTTTGGTGAGAGTGCCGACCAAGTACGCCACGGCGATCGCGACGAAGACCAGGCCTGCTACCAGCGATGTCAGGTCGAGCTCATGCTTGCGCACGACGTACCTCCACAGTTCCGGCCCCGAGGTCGAGGCGTAGTCGCAGCGTGCTGGTGGCCCCGGGACCGGGGGTGGCAGGTGGGTCTATCGCCCCGACGTACTCGGCACCGAAGCCGTCCCGGTGACCGCCGTTAGGCAAGCTGACGCTGCCGAGGCCGACATGGGCGTCGATGGTCCACTCGACGTTGGCGGGAACGATGACGACGAGCGTCCCGGCCCCCAGCTGCACCCGGATCTCGCTGGCCCCCCCGGTCCCTGACGCCGCGAAGTTGGTGAGGTCGAGGGTGGCGTTGCCAGCTGCCCAGCGGTAGCCGTCAGCCGGGAGCGAGCTCGAGGACGTCGGCCGCCACGCGACGTCGCCGGTCGACTTGGAGTCGATGGCGGGGACCGCACCCGCGACCGCCGTGATCAGGGTGAGCAGGACGCCCCAGGCGATGAGCCCGCGGGAGCGTCCGTAGCGGGCCCCGACGACCAGGCCGAGGCCGATGATCAGGAGGAGCACGGCGAGGAAGGCCACGCCGCTGCGGTGCCAGCGCCCGGAGGCGATGAACGGGAGCATGACGCCGGCCGCGATGGCGGCGGTGCTCAACGTGAGTGCCCCGAGGGCCGACTTGCGACGCCGCTTCTTGGGAGGCGGGGCCGGTGTCGCTGGCGGCGTCGCTGTCGCCGGCACAGTAGACGGGACGTACGACGGGACGTACGACGGGACGTACGGGGAGGCGGAAGTCGCGGTGTAGGCATCGGCCCCCGGCGGCGCCGAGACCGGTGGACGCGGCGTACGGCGGCTGTACCAGATGGCGAAGCCGATGCCGCCGACGATGAGGAGCGGCCACACGTCCGGGCCGGAGCCGAGCCACCAGTCGCGTCCGACGACCGACCCGAGCGCGACGACGATACCGATGACGACCAGGGTGGCGAGGACGACCGAGGATGCCCGGGCCTGTCCACCCCGGTCGAGCAGCTTCTGGATCTCCGACAGCGGCTGGCCCTCGTCGGGCAGCAGCAGCCAGCTGGCTGCGTAGATCAGCAGGCCGGAGCCGCCGAAGAGGGTCAGGACGACGATCAGGATCCGCAGGATGATCGGGTCGATGCCGAAGTACTCGGCGACCCCGCCGCAGACGCCGGCCACCTTGCGGTCGCTGCGGCTGCGGTAGAGCTGACGTGGGGGTGGCGGCCCGGCCGGCCCTGGTCCGGGCGGCGGGGCGTAGGTCTGCGTGTTCTCCGTCATGGCAGCAGCCTCCCTCCGCTCGCGGGGCGGCGGATCGGGGACCGCCCCTGCCCTGACCCTGGCCCGACCCCGAGCACGGGTCAGGGTCGGCTCCTGATGACCTGGCCGCCGCGATCCACGACCATGGGGGAGTGATGGTCCCCGAGAGCGCGCCTGCACCGACCCTGTCGGCTGCGACGCTACCGCCGCGGCCGACCCGCAGGCTGTACCGCTCCACCGACGGCCGGCTCGTCGGCGGGGTGGCGCACGGGCTGGCCCAGCACCTCGGGCTGGACCCGTGGGTGGTCCGGCTGGCGTTCGTCCTGCTCGCCATCTCGGGCGGTGCCGGCATCGCGGCGTACGGGGCGTTCTGGGCACTGGTCCCGCTGACCGAGGACGACTCCCACCACGGTCCTTCCCTCGGCTCGGCCGAGACTGCGGCGGGGTCTGCGGCGGGGTCTGCGGCGGACGAGCGGGCCGCCCGGCTGGGCCCGCTGATCGCGCTGGGTGCGGTGGCGGCTGGCGGCGTCTTGATCCTGCAACGGGTCGGCTTCGGGCCGTCCCGGGTGATCGCCGCCCCGTTCCTGGTCGTGGGGCTCGGCGTCGCCGTCCTGTGGCGGGTGGCCGACGATGCGCAGCGAGCCCGTTGGCGGCGTACTGCGACTGCCACCGCGACTGGTCGCCGGGCCTGGGTGCGGGTCGTCGTCGGCGTGACGTTCGTGGTGGTCGGTGCTGCCGGGGTGCTCGGCGCCGGCGGGGGTCTGCGGGCAGCCGTGGACGGACTCGTCGGCGGACTCGTCGTGGTGGTGGGTGTTGCCGTGGTCGCAGGCCCGTGGCTGCTGCGTACGACTCGCGAGCTCGGCGACGAGCGTCGGATGCGGATCCGGTCGCAGGAGCGTGCCGAGCTCGCCGCGCACGTCCACGACTCCGTCGTACAGACGCTCACGTTGATCCAGCGCCACGCTGATGACCCGCGGGCTGTGGTCCGGCTGGCCCGGGCCGAGGAACGCGCGCTGCGGCAGTGGCTGTACCGCCCAGGGGGCGCCGACCCTGGCCGGTTCCAGGCCGCCCTCGAGGCGGCGGCCGCCGAGGTGGAGGAGGCACACGGTGGCGCCGTCGAGGTCGTGGCGGTGGGTGACGCCGAGCTCGACGAGCAGCTCGGTGCGCTGATCCAGGCTGCCAGAGAGGCGATGGTCAACGCGGCCAAGTACGCCTCCGCCGACGGCCCGGTGTCGGTCTACGCCGAGATCGAGCCCGGCCAGGCGTCGGTCTTCGTCCGCGACCGTGGGCCGGGCTTCGACCCGGACGCCATCGGCGAGGACCGGCTCGGGGTGCGGCAGTCGATCGTGGGGCGGATGCAGCGTCACGGTGGGCGCGCGGACGTCATCAGCGAGCTGGGGACCGGGACCGAGATCCGGCTGGTCATGCCACGGCAGGCCCGTACGGCGGAGGCAACCCGTCCGACCGAGGAGGAGCGATGACCACCCGCCCACGGGTCGTCCTCGTCGACGACCACCGGATGTTCCGTACCGGCGTGCGGGCCGAGCTCGGCGACTCGGTCGAGGTGGTGGGCGAGGCCGCTGACGTCGAGTCGGCGGTGGTCGTGATCACTGCGACGCTGCCGGACGTGGTCCTGCTGGACGTGCACCTGCCGGGGGGCAACGGCCAGGAGGTCGTCCGGCGCTGCACGGCGGCCGGGATCGAGACGACCTTCCTCGCGCTGTCGGTCTCGGACGCCGCCGAGGACGTGATCGCCGTGATCCGGGCCGGCGCCCGCGGGTACGTGACGAAGTCGATCACCGGGCCCGAGCTGGCCGACGCGATCCGGCGGGTCGCCGGCGGGGACGCGGTGTTCTCGCCCCGGTTGGCGGGCTTCGTGCTCGATGCCTTCGCGGGGTCGCCTGACGTACCCGTGGTGGACTCCGAGCTCGACCGGCTGTCGCAGCGCGAGCGCGAGGTGCTGCGGCTGATCGCTCGCGGCTATGCGTACAAGGAGGTGGCTCGCGAGCTCTTCATCTCAGTGAAGACGGTGGAGACCCACGTGTCGGCCGTGCTCCGCAAGCTGCAGCTGTCGAACCGGCACGAGCTCACCGTGTGGGCCACCGACCGCCGCCTCATCTAGCTGCTGGCCTGGCCGAGCGTGACCGAGACCGTGTTCGACGCGCCCCCACGGGTGTACGTGATGGACACCGTCGCGCCGGGGGTCGAGGAGCGGATGTCCGCGACGAGTGCGTCCGAGCTGTCGACGATCCGGCCGTTCACCGCGGTGACGACGTCGCCGACCTTGAGGCCCGCCTTGTCGGCCGCCCCACCCGCGGTGACCGCGGCGAGGGATGCGCCACCGTCGGGACCGTCGGTCAGCGAGACGCCCAGCTGGGGGTGGGTCGCGTGGCCGGTGCTGATGAGCTCGTCAGCGATCCGCTTGGCCTGGTCGATCGGGATCGAGAAGCCGAGCCCGATGGAGCCGGACTGCGAGCTGCCAAGGCTGGCGCCCAGGCTGGCGATCGCGGAGTTGATGCCGACGACCTGACCGTTCAGGTCGACCAGCGGGCCGCCGGAGTTGCCCGGGTTGATGGCCGCGTCGGTCTGGATCGCGTTGAGGACGGCGCCGCTGGACGTGCTCTGGCTCGAGCTGTCGCTGGTGCTGACCGGCCGGTTGAGGGCGCTGACGATGCCCGTCGTGACGGTGCCGGACAGGCCGAGCGGCGAGCCGACGGCGACCACGGTCTGCCCGACGACCAGGGTGGACGAGCTGCCCAGGGTGGCCGCGGTCAGCCCCGAGACGCCGGTGGCCTTGATGACCGCGAGGTCCGACGTCGGGTCGGTGCCGAGGATGGTGGCGTTCACGGTCTTGCCGTCCGACGTCGTCACCTTGAGGGTGCCGCCGTTCTCGGAGTCGGCCACGACGTGGTTGTTCGTGAGGATCTCGCCGTCGGCGGACAGGACGATGCCGGAGCCCTCGCCGCCGTTGCCGTCGGTGGACCGCTCGATGATCGACACGACGCTCGGCAGCACCTTGGCCGCGACCGACTCGATCGAGCCAGCCGGCAGGTTGACCTTCGCGGGGTTGCTGGTCGCCGTGCTCGTGAGGCTCGACGGCACCGCGTTGTTGTCGTGGCTGCTGGTCACCGCTGCGCCGATGCCGCCGCCGACGCCGCCGGCGATGAGGGCGGCTGCGACGACGAGGGCGATGGTCCGGCCCGGGCGCGACTTGGCAGGCCCGGCGGACGAGTCCGCGACAGGCGCAACCGGCGCGACCGGGCCGGCGTACTGGAAGGGCGCCGCGGGCGGGATCGGCTGCGTCGCGAACTGGTCGAAGGGCGACCAGGTCGTGCCGCCGGCCGGCGCGGTCTGCCCGGCTTGCAGCGCCTCGGGAACCGGGGGCACCGGGGGCAGCGCGGGCGCCGGGGGCGGCGCGGCGTACGGGCCGTTGTCGTACTCAGACGTACCTGCGGGGTACGGCTGGGGCTCGTCGGCGGACGCTGCGGGCGGGTTGGTGTCGGTCATGAGTACGAGGTTGCTCCTCGGCCCTGAGAGGTCCCTGAGAACAGGCCGAGGTCTGGCTAAGAAACGGTTGCGTGCCCGGGAAGGGTCATCGTGATGCGGGTTCCGCTGTGCTCGCCCGGCCCCGCGCGCTCCGCCCTGACATCGCCGCCATGCCGGCGCACGGTCTGGTCGACGATCGCCAGCCCCAGCCCCGAGCCCGGCATCGCCCGCGCCTCCAGCGAGCGGTAGAAGCGCTCGAAGACGTGCGGCAGGTCGTCGTCGGAGATGCCGGGGCCCTGGTCGGCGACGGTCAGCGTGCCGTCGGCCAGCCGTACCGTCACGGTTCCCGGGTCCGGCGACCACTTCGCGGCGTTGTCGAGCAGGTTGGTCACGGCGCGTTCGAGGGCGGCCGGCTGGCCGAGCACCTCCCAGGGGGCGGTGACCACGTCGAAGGTCAGCCGGGGCGCGCGGCGACGTACGCGTTCCACAGCCCGCTCGACCACCTCGGCCAGGTCGACGGTCTCGACGACGGCGCCCACGGTGTTGGTCGGCGGTCCGTCGTCGCGGCTGAGCTCGACGAGGTCGCCCACCAGGACGCTGAGCTCCTCGATCTGGGCACGTACGTCGAGGAGCAGGGCGGCCCGGTCGGCAGCCGCGAGCTGGGACGCGGGCGGGGTCGAGTCGTTCTGGACGAGCAGGTCGAGGTTGGTACGCAGCGACGTCAGCGGGGTACGCAGCTCGTGGCCGGCGTCCGCGACGAGCTGCTTCTGCCGGGACCGCGAGCTGTCCAGCGCGGTGAGCATCTGGTTGAACGCCCCGGTCAGCCGGGCCAGCTCGTCGTCGCCGCGGACCGGGATCGGCACGAGCTGCTCGGTCCTGGCGATCTCCTCGGCGGCGGCGGTGAGCCGCTCGACCGGGCGCAGGCCTGCGCGGGCGATCAGCAGCCCGGCGAGCGCTGCGACGACAACGCCGACGAGCCCGATCAGGACGAGGACGAGGGTGAGCACGCGCACGGTGTGGTCGGTCGACTCGGACGACTGCGCCAGGACCAGCGCGAGGCCGTCGGAGACCGGGACGGCCACCACACGCAGGGTCTGGCCGTCTGCGGTGACGCTGCGGATCGAGTACGCCAGGTCCTGCCGTGCGACCGAGAGCTCGAGCGGGCCGGCCGGCGGTGCCTGGCCGCCCTCGAGGGTGTACTCCCTGCCATTGGCGAGCAGGAGCCCGAACTGCACGTCGCCGAGGGTGGACGGGTCCACCCCCGCGAGCGTGCTGGGGCTGCCGAGGGCACCACCGACCGCCGCTCTCGCCCGGCCGAGCAAGTCCTGGTCGAACTGGCGTTGGACCTGCGAGCTGACGATGACGAAGGCGGCGACGGTGGAGGCGGCCACGGCGACGGCAACCGCTGCCGCCACGAGCAAGGCAACCCGTCCCCGCAGGCTCAGAGTGCGGCGCTGGATCTGTGCCTGCAGCGGTGCGCTCAAGGCGGGGTCTCGCGCAGGACGTACCCCACGCCGCGGACCGTGTGGACCAGCCGTGGCTCGCCGCCCTCCTCGGTCTTGCGGCGCAGGTAGCCGACGTACACCTCGAGGGAGTTGGCCGTGGTGGGGAAGTCGTAGCCCCAGACCTCCTCCAGGATCTGGCCGCGGGTGAGGACTCGGCGGGGTCGGCTGAGCAGCGTCTCGAGGAGCGCGAACTCCGTCCGGGTGAGCCGGATCGGGCGGTCGCCGCGGCGTGCGTCCCTGGTCCCGGGGTCTAGCACGAGGTCAGCGAAGCGGAGCTCCTCGCCGCTCGGCTCGCCGTCGGTCCCTGTGCCTCGGGTGCGTCGGAGCAGGGCGCGCAGGCGGGCGAGTAGTTCCTCGAGCGCGAACGGCTTGGGCAGGTAGTCGTCGGCACCTGCGTCCAGCCCCGCGACCCGGTCGGCGACCTCGTCGCGGGCGGTGAGCATCAGGACCGGGATGTCCTCGCCGGCTGCGCGCAGGCGGCGGCACACTTCGAGGCCGTCCATCCGCGGGAGCATGACGTCGAGCAGGACGACGTCGGGGCGGTCGGTTGTCGAGGTTGCGGCGGCGAGCCCGCTGACTCCGTCGCCGGCGGT
>JANYIP010000336.1 GCA_025361995.1 Streptomycetales bacterium
GACCGGCCCGGGCGCTGTGGAGCCGGTCCGCGATCCGGGCCTCGGTATGGGCGTCGACCGCGCTGGTCGGCTCGTCGAGGATGAGGATGTCGGGGTCGGCGAGCAGGGCGCGGATCAGGACCAGACGTTGCCGCTGACCGCCGGAGAACGAGCGGCCGCGCTCCTCGACCTCAGCGTCGAGGCCGCCGTCCAGCGCCTCGATGACGTCCTGCGCGCCGGCAGTCGTGATCGCGGCCGCGAGCTCGAGGTCGGTGGCGCCACCGGCGGGGTCCAGCTCGCGTCGCAGCGGCCCGGTGAACATCCTCGGGTCCTTGTCCCCGACCAGGATCCGCCGCCGGACGGTGTCCAGCCGCAGCTCGGCCAGCGGAACCCCACCCAGCGTCACAGGGGCGTCCGGGGCGTCCACGTAGCGCCCCAGCCGGTCGGCCAGCGCACCGGACTCCTCCGGGGTCGAGCAGGCCACACCCAGCATCTGGCCTGGCTGGACCACCAGGCCGGTGCTCGGGTCGACCAGCGCGGCGTCCGGCCCGGGCTCGGCGACGGGGGCAGAAGCCTCGGGGAGCAGCGGCTGCAGTCGCAGCACCGCAAGCACCCGGCCCGCGGAGACCAGCCCGTTGGACACCTTCTCGGCCGCCTCGGTGGCCGTACGCAACGGCGTCACCAGGAAGGCGGCGTACCCGTAGAAGGCGACCAGCTCGCCGATCGACAGCGTCCCCGCGACGGCGAACCGCGCACCCAGCCAGGTGACGATCACCACGAAGATGCCCGGCAGCAGGATCTGGGCGGCATCCAGGATGGACTGCACCTTCGCCACCTCGACGCCGGCCGTCCGTACCCGCTGGGACTGTGCGCGGAAGCGGCCGAGGAACGTCTCCTCGCCCCCGACGCCGCGGAGCACCCGCAGCCCGGCCACCGTGTCCGAGCCCAGCGTCGTCAGCTCGCCGAGCAGCATCCGCTGCTCGAACTGGCGGCGCTGCAGGGGACGCAGGAGCGGCCCGATCGCCAGCGTCAGCAAGGGCAGCCCGATGAGCACGATCAGGCCCAGCTCCAACGACGACCGGAGCAGCAGCACCGCCACCAGGATGAAGGTCACGACCGCACCCGCCGCGCGGGCGCTCACGTCGTACGTCCCGCCGATCCGCATCGTGTCCGACGCGGTCAGGGTCACGATGTCGCCCGGGGGTGCCTGGATCGGCAGGCTGGCGCCGAGCTCGACCACCTTGCGGTCGACGAGCTGCTGGGTACGGAAGCTCGCGATCAGCCAGTTCGTCACGGCGAACCGGTGCCTGACTACGCCCGCCACCGCCTGGATCACTCCGACCGCCAGGAGCGTCCCGGTCCAGAAGAACAGCGCTCCGCTGTCCCGCTTCGCCACCCCGGTGTCGATCGCGCGGCCGAGCAGGGCCGGCGCCACCGCCTGGCCGGTCATCCACACGATCCCGGCGCAGATCCCCGCCAGCAGCGAGCGCTTCTGGCCGCGCGCGATCCACCACAGGTAGCCGCCTGGGCTGCCCAGCTCCGGCTGTCCAGGGTCGGCCAACGGGAGTGAGCGCACGAGGGTCCACCGTAGGGGGAGCCGGGCTACCGGGGCGAACGGGTTTCGCCGCCCGGCCGCCGGTAGGCTTCGGGAGGTGACCTCGGAACGTGCGGCCGTCCTCGTCGTCGACTTCGGTGCGCAGTACGCGCAGCTCATCGCGCGCCGGGTCCGCGAGGCGCACGTCTACAGCGAGATCGTGCCGTCGTCCATGCCGGTCGCCGAGATCCTCGCTCGCCGCCCGGCCGCGATCATCTTGTCCGGCGGCCCGTCCAGCGTGTACGCCGAGGGTGCCCCCCAGGTCGACGCCGCTCTCTTCGACGCCGACGTCCCCGTGTTCGGCATCTGCTATGGCCACCAGGCGATGGCCGTGGCGCTCGGCGGCACTGTCGACCAGACCGGGCTGTCCGAGTTCGGCCGTACCCCCTTGACGGTCACCGCCGAGAAGTCCGTGGTCCTCGCCGACCTGCCGGCCGAGTTCTCGGTGTGGATGTCGCACGGCGACTCCGTGTCCGCCGCGCCGGCCGGTTTCACGGTGACCGCCACGTCTGCGGGCGCACCGGTCGCGGCCTTCGAGGACGTCGCGCGCGGCTTCGCCGGGGTCCAGTTCCACCCCGAGGTCCTGCACACCCAGCATGGCCAGCGCGTCTTGGAGCACTTCCTGTACGACGTCGCCGGGCTGGCGCCGACGTGGAGCATGGACAGCGTCGTCGACGAGCAGGTCGCGCTGATCCGCGCCCAGGTCGGCAGCGGCCGGGTCATCTGCGGGCTGTCCGGTGGGGTCGACTCCGCGGTCGCCGCTGCTCTCGTGCAGCGCGCTGTCGGCAACCAGCTCACCTGCGTCTTCGTCGACCACGGGCTGCTGCGCGAGGGCGAGG
>JANYIP010000173.1 GCA_025361995.1 Streptomycetales bacterium
CCACTGCATCACCCCGGCCTCCGGTGGCGACCAGGTCATCTCGGGCCGGTCGGCCTGCATCGCGATGACGTCTCCGGACCACGCCAGGCAGGCGACGAGGTCGCCCTTCTCGATCGACTGGATGTACTCGTTGCCGGTGAACGCTCGGATCTGGCCGCTGTCCTTCGCCGTCTGGAGCATCGCGACCGCGGCGTTGAAGTCGTCGTCGGTGAAGTTGGCCGGGTCCTTGCCCTGGTCGAGCATGATGAGGCCGATGGTGTCGCGCATCTCGGTGAGGACCGCGATCTTGCCCTTGAGGTCCGGTCGGGTCAGCAGCTCCGTGAGGCTGCGGACCGCGGTGGTCTTCTTCTTGTCGTAGCAGATGCCGGTCAGCCCGGACTGCCACGGGGCGCTGAAGTCGCGCTTGGGGTCCCACTCAGGAGCGTGCAGCGGTCCAGCGATGATGTTGCCGGGCAGGTTCGGGGTGTTCTTGTGGTCGATCTTCTGGACGTAGTTCTGCTTGACCAGGCGGGCCGCCATCCAGTCGGTCAGGACGATCAGGTCTCGGCCGGTGTCCTGGCCGGCCCGCAGCTGCGGCTGGATCTTGGCGTAGAAGGTCTGGTTGTCGTTGATGTCCTCGACATAGCTGACCGTGATCCCGGTCTCTTTCTTGAACTCGTCGAGCGTCGGGTGGTCGGTCGCCACCTTGGCGTCGATGTCGATGTAGCTCGGCCAGTTGCTGAAGTTGACGATCTTGTCCGTGTCCGACCGGTCGACAGTCGCCGCCTGGTTGGCCGAGGCGACCTTGGCCGCAGGCGTGCCGCAGGCAGACAGCACGCCGGCGCCGGCGAGGACCGCGCCGGACGCAGCGGTGCCACGGAGGAAGCCCCGGCGGGACAGGGAACGCGCAGCCTGGAGCAGCTCGGGCGGCAGGTCGAACTTCGGGTTCATGTAGGTGATCCTCCGGGTTGGGATGAAGCGGTCTGGTCGGGGTGGGTGGTCTGGCGGACACGAGCGAGCCGTCAGCGGTCTCCGAAGATGGTGCGGTGCCAGCTCTTGCGGGCGACCGCAGTTGCGTCGTACATCACGTGCTTGACGTTGGTGTACTCGTCGAAGGCGTACGTGCTCATGTCCTTGCCGAAGCCGCTGGCCTTGTACCCCCCGTGCGGCATCTCGCTGATGATCGGGATGTGGTCGTTGACCCAGACGCAGCCGGACCGGATCTCGCGGGTGGCACGCAGGGCGCGGAAGACGTCGCGGGTCCACACCGAGGCGGCGAGCCCGTACGGTGTGTCGTTGGCGAGGCGCAGACCCTCCTCGTCGGTGTCGAAGGGGAGCACCACGAGCACCGGACCGAACAGCTCCTGCTGCACGATCTCAGAGTCCTGGCTCGCGCCGGTCACCAGCGTCGGCTCGTAGTAGGCGCCGCGGGCGAGCTCGCCGCCGGGGATCTGACCGCCGCAGACGATCTTGGCCCCGTCCACCCGGGCTCGCTCCACAAATCCGGCGACGCTGGCCTGCTGACGCATCGATACCAGCGGGCCTTGGTCGGTGGAGGGGTCCAGGGTAGGTCCAAGCCGGACGGTACGCATCAGGTCGGCGACGCCGGCCACGAAAGCGTCGTACAGCGGCCGCTGGACGTACGCCCGGGTCGCCGCCGTGCAGTCCTGACCGGAGTTGATGAGTGCGCCGGCGACGGCTCCATGCACTGTCGCCTCGAGGTGCGCGTCGTCGAACACCACGAACGGCGCCTTGCCCCCGAGCTCCATGTGCATGCGCTTGGCGGACTCGGCGGCGGTCTTCATCACCTGGACGCCAACGCCGGTGGAACCGGTGAACGACACCATCGACACGTCCGGATGACCGACCAGGTGCTGCCCCGCGACCGAGCCGCGACCGGTCACGACGTTGACGACACCGGGCGGGAAGCCGGCCTCGGTGCACGCCTCGGCAAAGAGCAGCGAGGTGAGCGGGGTCAGCTCGGCCGGCTTCAGCACGATCGTGTTGCCCGCGGCGACTGCCGGAAGGATCTTCCAGCCTGCCATCTGGAGCGGGTAGTTCCAGGGGGCGATCGAGCCGACGACGCCGATCGCCTCGCGCCGGATCATGGACGTGTGGTCACCGGAGTACTCCCCCGCCGCCTTGCCCTCGAGGTTGCGGGCGGCGCCACCGAAGAAGGCCACGTTGTCGATGGTGCCGGGAACATCGAACTCAGTGGTCAGCTTGATCGGCTTGCCGGCCTGCAGCGACTCCACCTCCGCCAGCTCGGCCGCCCGGTTGGCCAGGACACGGGAGAGCTCGATCAGCGCGGCGGAGCGCGTCGACGGCGTGGCGCTCGACCAGTCACCGAAGGCAGCCTTGGCTGCGGCGACAGCGAGGTCGACCTCGGCCGGGCCCGCGAGCTCGACCGTAGCGAGGGACTCGCCGGTCGACGGGTCGACCACGTTGTGCGTCTGGCCGGAGGTCGACGACACGTATCGGCCGCCTATGTACGACTGGCCGCCTTCGTTGACCCGGAACGTCACCCGAGCTCCACCTCCTTGGAAAACGCATCCTGACAGACGATCCGACGATCGCAAGGGATTCCGTTGCGAAAAACGTCACATGCGACGAAATCGCTACACGGTTGTAACAAAACGCAACGCCCCCCGAACCGCGACAACGTCGAGGATGTGCTGATCCGCCGCCGCGATCAACCCGCAGACTGCAAGCTCCGTCCCCCTTCGACTTACAGTCTGATGTTCGTTCCGCAGCCTAGAGCGCCACTCCGTACCGAGAGCGAGCCCCTTGTGGTCTTCCCCACCGTCGCCGATGTGCTCGCGCTCGAGCAGTTCCGCCGGGGCGAGCCAGAGGTGTGCGCGGGAGCGCGCGGACTGGACCGTCTGGTCCGCTGGGCGCATGTCAGCGAGCTCGCCGACATCGCCGGGCTGCTCCGCGGCGGGGAGCTGATCCTCACCACCGGCGTCGCCCTGCCCGACGACGACGCGGACCTGGCGGCGTACGTCGCCGACCTCGACAACGTCGGTGTCGCCGGCCTGGTCGTGGAGCTGGGCCGGCGGTACGCCACAACCTTGCCCGCCGCGCTGGTGCGAGCCGCCGAGGGCCGCGGGCTCCCGCTCGTCGCGCTGGCCAGGGAGACGCGCTTCGTCGCGATCACCGAGGCCGTGCACGCCCGGGTCGTCGACGCCCAGCTCGACGAGCTCCGCGCCTCCGAGGAGGTCCACGCCACCTTCACTGAGCTCTCCGTGGAGGGCGCCGAGCCCGCGGAGATCATCCGGCAGGCGGCTCGGATGTCCGGTCACCCCGTCGTCCTGGAGAACCTCGCGCACCAGGTCCTGGCCTACGACGCCGGTGGCAACGACGCGGGCGACCTCCTCGGCGGGTGGGAGACCCGTTCGCGCGGCGTCACTGTCACCGGCCGGACCGGTCACGACGTACGCACCGGCTGGCTCGTCACCACGGTGGGGGCGCGCGGGCACGACTGGGGACGGCTGGTGGTCGTCTGTGGGCGCGACGTCGGGCCCCACGACACCGTGCTCGTCGAGCGGGCCGCCTCGACGCTGGCCCTCAACCGGCTGGTCGAGCGCGACCGTGAGAGCCTGGAGCGGCAGACCCACCGGACTCTGCTCACCGGGATCCTCGCGCACACCTGGCCCACCGCTGAGGTCACCTTGCGAGCCCGCGCTCTGGGCGTCCCGCTGGAGGGGCGCCAGCTAGTCGCCGTCGTGCTGCGGCCCCCCGGCGCCGCCGCCGAGGCCGTGCTCGAGGCGGAACAACGGCTGCGCGACCTCGGCGAGATGGCGGCGGCGGCTGTACGCGAGTCGAGGCTCCTGGCGCTGATCGGCGCGGTCGACGACGCGACGGTGGGGGTGCTGCTCTCGGTGCCGAGTCGCGACCCGGCCGACGAGGTGGTGGAGGCACTGGCCGCCGCGCTCGGGCGGCTGGCCGGCTCCGACGAACCCGTGATGGCGGTGGGCTCGACCGTCGACGGGATCCCGGCAGTGCGGCGCTCGTTCCTGGAGGCCAGCCACGTGGCCGACGCGGCTGCCAACCAGCCACCGCGCCCGTTCCACCGGCTCGAGGACGTCCGGTTGCGCGGCCTGCTGCACCTGCTGCGCGACGACTCCCGGCTGCAGACCTTCGCCGAGCGCGAGGTCGGGGAGCTGCTGGCGTACGACGCCCAGCACCGCACGGACCTGGTCGGGCTGCTCCGTACGTACCTCGAGCAGGGACGGAACAAGTCGAGCGCAGCCGACGCGGCGCACCTGTCGCGACCGGCTTTCTACGAGCGGCTGCACCGGATCGAGCGCGTGCTCGGGGTCGACCTCGACGAGGTGGAGTCCTGCCTGTCCCTGCACGTCGCCCTCGTTGCACTGGATGCCGTCCGCCGTTAACCCCGCTCCCCACCTCCGGTCCGGGTGAAAGGGGACCAATCCGCATCCGGCGCGGCTACGGATACACCGTGTGAGCAAAACTGAGCAGTCTGCTACGGCACCGAGTGCCGCACCCGAGACCCGTGACGCACTGGCGAACCGTCAGCCGCGACCGCCTTGGGCGCTGCGAGCGCTGACCGGCCTTCTCGCCGCAGGTGCTGCGCTCGGCGTAGCCGAGCTACTTGCCGCCTGGTTTCGCCCAGTGGCCTCCCCTGTCATCGCGGTCGGCGGCGTAGCCATCGACTCCGCGCCGGTGTGGCTCAAAGAGTTCGCGATCCGGAACTTCGGCACCAACGACAAGAGCGTCCTGCTGAGCGGCATCGGCGTGACCCTCGCCGTGTACGCGCTGGTGGTCGGGCTGGTCTCGTACCGCTCGCTGCGAGCCGGCATCAGCGGAGTCGTCCTCTTTGTAGCCCTGGGGGCCGCAGCTGCGATCACTCGCCCCGGTGCCAGCGCCGTCAACCTCGTCCCGTCGCTGGTGGGCGGCCTCGTCGGAGTCGCGGCCCTCGTCCTGCTCGTCAGGGCCGGGACCAGGACACGGACCCGCCCCGCTCCAGCGGATCGGGCGACCCCGACGTCCGCAGAGCCTGTGGTCAACCGATGGGACCGGCGCGCGTTCCTCGCCTCCGGTGCCGGGGTCGCCGTGCTAGCCCTGGCCGGCGGCGGGATCGCCAAGCTGCTGGCCCGCCGGGCAGGGGTCGAGGACTCCCGGGCGGCGGTGCGTCTGCCCGCACCCGCATCCAAGGCCACTCCCCTGCCCGCCGGCACCGACCTGCGGCTGCCGGGCCTGACCCCGTTCACCACAGCCAACGCCGACTTCTACCGGGTCGACACCGCGCTGATCGTGCCGCAGGTCTCGACCGCCGACTGGCAGCTGCGGGTGCACGGGATGGTCGACCACGAGCTCAACCTCGACTTCGACCAGCTGCTCAGGCGACCCATGGTCGAACGCGACATCACCTTGACCTGCGTGTCCAACGAGGTAGGTGGCCGGTACGCCGGCTCGGCCCGCTGGATCGGGGTACCCCTGCGCGACCTGCTTGAAGAAGCCGGCGTCCACTCAGGCTCCAACCAGCTCGTGAGCCGCTCGGCTGACGGGTGGACCGCAGGCTCACCGGTCTCCGTCGTGATGGACGGCCGGGACGCCCTGCTGGCCGTCGGCATGAACGGGCAGCCGCTGCCGATCGAGCACGGCTTCCCGGTCCGGATGATCGTCCCAGGCCTCTACGGGTACGTCAGCGCCACCAAGTGGCTGGTCGACCTCGAGCTCACGACCTTCGATGCCTTCGACTCGTACTGGACGCAGCGCAAGTGGGCCCCGAACGGGCCGATCAAGACGATGGCCCGGATCGACACCCCGAAGCCGCTCTCGACGAGCGCCAAGGGCACCCTCGCGGTCGCAGGCGTCGCATGGGCCCAGCACCGCGGCATCGACAAGGTCGAGGTACGCGTGGACGGCGGTCCGTGGCAGCAGGCGACCCTGGCCGCCGTACCCACCAAGGACACCTGGCGCCAGTGGGTCTGGGAGTGGCCGGCGACCTCTGGCCGCCACACGTTGGAGGCCCGGGCCACCGACGGCACCGGTGCGGTCCAGACCGAGCAGCGCGCCGACCCTTTCCCGAACGGCGCCTCCGGGTGGCACTCCGTCGTCGTCTCAGTCTCGTGATGTCCCACCAGATGTCCCACCAGATGTCCGGACCGGCAACCCTGCCGGCCGGAACCACCGAAAGTCTCGTCTCAGCAAGGAGAACTGACATGAGCTCCACCCTCCGCACCCGCACCGCCATCGCGGCCGTCCTCGCCGCCGTCGCCCTCGGCACCGCCGCGTGCGGCTCGTCGTCGACGACGTCGTCCAGCTCGCCCGCAGCGTCGGTCGCTGCCACATCGGCGAGCCCGTCGGTCGCCTCTGCCAGCGCACCGTTCGGCCCGGCCTGCGCGTCTGTCCCGACCGCCGGTTCCGGGAGCTTCTCCGGTATGGCTGCCGACCCGGTCGCCACCGCCGCGTCGAACAACCCGGCGCTGTCCACCCTGGTCACCGCGGTCAAGGCCGCCGGCCTCGTCGACACGCTGAACTCCGCGAACGGCATCACCGTGTTCGCCCCGGCCAACAGCGCCTTCGCGGCGATGGACCAGGCCACCTTGAAGAAGGCGCTGGCCGACCCGAAGGGTCTGCTCACGACCGTCCTCACGTACCACGTGGTCTCCGGCCGGCTCAGCCCGGACATGCTCGCGGGTGACCACAAGACGCTGCAGGGCGGCACCGTCACGGTGACCGGCAGCGGCACGGACTTCACGGTGAACGGATCCGCCAAGGTCGTCTGCGGGAACGTGCAGACCGCCAACGCGACCGTGTACATCATCGACGGCGTCCTGATCCCGAAGGCCTGACCCGGTAGGAGCGGATGGCCTGCCCTGGACCTCAACCAGGCCGGGGCAGGCCACCCAATCCGCAACCGGCTCCGCTCCGAACAGCTCTTGTGGCCGGAGCAGCAGCACTGTCCGAACAAGGTTTGAGGGAACGCTCGGTCCAGGTTCATGGCACAGTCGTGGTCATGACTGGCACGTATCCGTTCCCCGGAGTGAGCGGGTCTGACGCCGAGCTGCACACCGCCGACGTCAGAGAGACGACCGAGCAGATGCTCGGGCTGGTGGCGCGCGGGGACCAGGATGCCTTCGAGCGCTTGTACGACCGCATCGCCGGCTCCGTCATGGGAGTCGTCAGGAGGGTCCTGCGGGACCCCGCACAGTCGGAGGAGGTGACCCAGGAAGTGTTGACCGAGATCTGGCGGACCGCAGCGCGGTTCGACCCCGAGCGCGGTGGCGCGAGCACCTGGGTCCTCACCATGGCTCACCGGCGGGCCGTCGACCGGGTGCGCTCGGCCCAGTCCGCGACCGACCGCGACCTTAGGGTCGCCCTGCTCGACCACACGCCCGAGTACGACCAGGTCGCCGAGGCCGTGGAGGCCCGGCTCGAGGCCGAGCAGGTCCGCAAGGCGATGGAGTCGCTGACCGAGCTCCAGCGCGAGGCTGTCCGCCTCGCCTACTATGGCGGCTACACCCAGCGCGAAGTCTCCGAGCTCCTCGGGGTGCCGCTGGGTACGATAAAGACCAGGCTCAGGGACGGGCTCATCCGCCTGCGCGACGCACTCGGAGTGACCTCATGAGCGAGACCGTGGCTTCCCTGCACCTGCTGACCGGTGCGTACGCCGTCAACGCGCTGGACCCCGCTGAGCGGGCCGAGTTCGAGGCGCACCTCGACGATTGCGCCGAGTGCTCCGCCGAAGTCCGCGGCCTGCTCGAGACCACCGCACGGCTGGCTTCGGCCGAAGCCGTCGTACCGCCGGCACGGCTCAAGGCTGCGGTGCTCGCCCAGATCGCCACGACCCGCCAGCTGGCGCCGCTCGCCGACCCCGGGGACAGCACCGGCTCGGCAAGCCCGGCCGATCCGGTCGCCCCCGCTGTCGCCGCGGCGGTTTCCACCGCCACGGCACAAGACCAGGCACGTTCCGAGGATGGCGTCGTCGTCCCGATGCGGCGGGCCGGATGGGGCTGGGCGCAGCGCTCACTCGCCGTTGCGGCTGCCTTCCTGGCCGTCGTCGCGATCGGGCTGTCCACCCTGCTCGCCCAGGCGAACCACAAGACGAGCCAGCTGGATGCGACTCAGCAGGCCGTGACCCGGGTCCTCACCGCCGCCGACGCGCACTCGTTGACCGGCACGCTCGTCGATGGTGGCCGCGCCACGGTCGTGGTGTCCGCCAGCCAGGGTGCGTCTGTCTTCCTTGGTACCGACCTGAACCCGGCGCCGTCGGGCCACACGTACGAGCTCTGGTACATGGGAGCCGGCGGAACGGCCGTCCCGGCCGGTACGTTCACCCCCGACGCGACTGGGCACGCCACCGAGGTCCTGACCGGCTCGATCGGTTCGGCGTCAGCCATCGGCGTGACCGTCGAGCCGGACGGCGGCTCGCAGCGGCCGACGACATCACCGGTGCTCGCCCTGAAGCTCACCGCCTGACCGGACAGCTGGAGCGGTTGGTGGGGCGAGAACCCACCTTTCCACCCCCCCGGGGGTTCGTGCTCACCCATCCCCCGTGCGAGCCGATCGCGATCGAGGGCGGCACCGCTTTCCACTTCGTCGAAGACATCCTGGACGCGCTTGACCAGCCCTTTGCGGCTGCGGGCGGACTCGTCGACGCAGCAGCGCTCGGTTACACATGCGTCGGGACCGGGACCACCCCGACCGTCACGCACGCACGGTTCGCTCGATCGAGCTCACAGACCTGACGGAACTGGCGTACCAGACCCAGCCCTAGTTCTGTCGGTGTCGACCAGCGAGAAGACCACAAGATCCACCCGTCCGGCGTGCACGTAACCCGCACTTCGCAGGACACCCTCGCGAGTGAACCCCGCTTTCTCGGCCACACGCTGAGATGCCCAGTTGCCCGTCGCCACCCGTACTTCGACTCGAGCGAATCCCTGTTCGGAGAGAACCCATCGCGACAGGCAGGACAAGGCCGAACTCATGACGCCGTGACCCCGTGCCCACGGAGCCGTCCAGTAGCCGATCTCAGTGGTTCGCGCCGCCCAGTCCGTACGCTTCAGATCGATGACGCCGGCCAGCTGGGATCCGAATTCGATCCCCAAGACCAGACCCTCGCCACTCTGTTGACGGGCTGGCGCGAGCTCGGTGCAGAACCAACGAGAGTGCTCTTCGGTGTACGGGTTAGGCAGCGGCAGCCACGTCTGGGTGAGCTCGTCCGCACCGTAATCGGTGACCGCCGACACGTCGGCCTCAATGAGCTGGCGAAGGACGAGCTCTCCCTCGCGCAACGTCACCGATGGAAACATGACTGATGGAAACACGGCTGGCGCATCCGAGCCCTCGCTGATTCCTGCCACCGATCGTCAAGCCCCGGCGAGCTCGTCGCCGATGCGGACGACCGCGGCGGCGAAGCCGTCCACCATGTCAGGCGTCGTCCGCGGGTTGATGAAGCAGGGCCGCAGCGCGAACACCCCGTGCACCCGGGTCGAGCTCGGGATGTACGCCGTCTCGACGTGCAGCCGCCGCAGCAGGGCCGCATTGAGGCTGTCGAGATCCAGACCTGGGTCAGCCTGACCCTCTCCGACGTACCGGAAGCAGCAGATCGACAGCTCAGGCTCGACCAGAAGCTCCAGCCGCGGGTGCTCGCGTACCAGCGACGCCAGCCGGCTGGCCAGGTCGTTGTCGCCGCGGATCCGGGCGGTGACGCCGTCGCGGCCCAGCTCGCGCAGGATGCTCCACACGATGACGCCGCGCGAAGGCGACGACAGCTCAACCGCCATGTCCGCGTAGGGGACCCCCATCGCGTCCAGCGACACGACCACGTCCCCGTCGTCCGGGTGCCCGACGGACTCGAGGTAGGCGGCCGGCTCCTGGGTGAAGGCTCGCTCCAGGATCGCGCGGTCGCGTACGAACGTCGCCGCGACGCCGATGGGTGCGTTCAGCCACTTGTGGGGATCGACGATCACCGAGTCGGCGACGTCGAGCCCGTCGTACGACGCACTGATCCGGTCGTCGAGGATCCCCGGGAGCCCGTACGCGCCGTCGACGTGGAACCAGATCCCGTGCTCACGTGCGATGTCTCCGAGAGCCCGCAGCGGGTCGATCGAGCCGGTGTTGGTGGTGCCTGCGGTCGCGACGACAGCGACCGGGGTGATGCCCTCGGCGAGGTCGGCGCCGAGCAGATCGCGCAGCGAGTCAGGACGCATCCGGAGCTGGTCGTCGGTGGCGACGAGCCGCACGTTGGCGCGGCCCAGGCCCAGCACAGCCGCGGCGCGCTGGACCGTGTGATGGGTCTCCGCAGAGGCGTACACCGCCGGGCGCAGCCCACCGGTCCCCTGGACCGCGGGGTCGATGCCGCGCTGCTCGTACGCCCACTGGCGGGCCGCACCGAGCGCGACGAGGTTCGCGACGGAGCCGCCGCTGGAGTACACGCCCTTCATCTGTGCCCCGAGCCCGCACAGCTCGGCCAGCCAGTCGAGTGAGAGCTCCTCGAGGTGGTTGAACGCGGTGATCATGTACCGCTGCGGGGCAGCCACGGACGCGGCCGCCGCAGCGACGACGGGCACCGTCGACGGACCGACCGTGATCCATCCCCAGAAGCCCGGCTCGACCAGCCGGGTCCCGTTGGGTACGACCACGTCGACAAGCTCGGCGACCACCGCGTCGGCGCCCGCACCTGCATGCGGCAACCGTCCCGACAGGGCCGACGACCACTGGGCGCGCCGGGACACAGCGTCTCCCGGCGGCGTGCTCATCAGCTGGTCGAGGGCGGCGCCCACCCGGGCGAGCTGGTCGCCCATGTCGCCGACCAGCGGGGCCCGGACCTGGTCGTCAGGACTCAATCTCTCAGACTCAATCTCTCAGGACTCAATCTCTCAGGACTCAATGTTGGCCATGATGTGCTTGATCCGGGTGTAGTCCTCGAAGCCGTACATCGAGAGGTCCTTGCCGTAGCCGGAGTGCTTGAACCCGCCGTGCGGCATCTCGGCCACCAGCGGGATGTGGGTGTTGATCCACACACAGCCGAAGTCGAGCCGGCGCGCCATCCGCATCGCCCGGCCGAAGTCCTTGGTCCACACCGACGACGCGAGCCCGTACGGGACCCCGTTGGCCCACGCCAGCGCCTGAGCCTCGTCGGTGAACTTCTGCACCGTGATGACCGGCCCGAACACCTCGTTCTGGATGATCTCGTCGTCCTGCTCGAGGTCCGAGACCACGGTCGCCTCGTAGTAGTAGCCGTGGTCGCCGAACGTCGACCCGCCGGCGCTCAGGGTCGCGTGGTCGGGCAGCCGGTCGATGAACGAGGCGACCCGTGCGAGCTGGCCCGCGTTGTTCACCGGGGGCAGCAGTGCGTCCTCGTCGCCAGGTCCGTTCGCGTACGTGGAGACGACACCCTTGGCCTGCTCGGCGAGGGCCGCGACGAAGTCGGAGTAGATGCCCGGCGCGGCCATGACCCGGGTCGCCGCCGTGCAGTCCTGACCGGCGTTGAAGTAGCCGGCGATCGCGATCGACTCGGCGACAGCCTCGAGGTCGGCGTCGTCGAAGATGATGACCGGGGCCTTGCCGCCGAGCTCGAGGTGCACCCGCTTGACGTCCTTGGCGGCGCTGCCGGCGACCTCCATGCCGGCTCGGACGGACCCGGTGATGGACACCATCTGCGGGGTGGGGTGCTCGACCAGGGCCCGGCCGGTGTCGCGGTCACCGCAGATCACGTTCAGCACGCCGGGTGGCAGCGCGCCGGCCTCGGCGATGAGCTCGGCCATCCGTACGGTGCTCGCGGGTGTGGTGTCCGACGGCTTGAGGACGACTGCGTTGCCGGCGGCGATGGCCGGGGCGAACTTCCAGACCGCCATCATCATCGGGTAGTTCCACGGCGCGACCTGCCCGACGACACCGACCGGCTCGCGTCGGATGATCGACGTGTGCCCGGCCATGTACTCCCCGGCTGATCGCCCCTCGAGCACGCGGGCGGCCCCGGCGAAGAAGCGGATCTGGTCGACCATCGGCGGGATCTCTTCGGACAGCGTGAGAGCAAGCGGCTTGCCGGTGTTCTGGCTCTCGATCGCGACGAGCTCGTCGGCGTGCGCCTCGATCACGTCAGCGATCGTGAGCAGGGCCTTCTGGCGCTGCGACGGCGTGCTGTCCCGCCAGGACTCGAAGGCTGTCGCTGCCGCCGCGTAGGCACGGTCCACGTCCTGCGCACCCGACAGGGGTGCGGACCCGAAGACGGCCCCGGTGCTCGGGTCGATGAGGTCGGTCGAACGGCCGTCCACAGCGTCCACCGACTCGCCGTTGATGAAGTTGCGCAGCGCGGTCTTGTCACTCACAGGGCTCTCCTCAGGAACTCGAGCTGGCGGCGATGGAAGGCGATGGAAGGCGATGGAAACGGTGGGGCGATGGGCTCATGAGCATGGAATCAGTACCCAGACTGCGCGTCAACAACGGATTCACTTGAAATCGAGGCCCGAGAGGGCCAAGATGCCATGCATGGCCAGTCGTGAACGCTCGAACGGGAACGCTGTCCCGCTCGACGACGTGGCCAAGGCGATCATCGAACAGCTGCAGCAGGACGGACGCCGACCCTACGCCGCGATCGGCAAGGCTGTCGGCTTGTCGGAGGCAGCGGTTCGCCAACGGGTGCAGCGCCTCGTCGACTCCGGCGTGATCCAGATCGTCGCGGTCACCGACCCGCTGACCGTCGGCTTCCCGCGAGCGGCCATGATCGGCATCCGGTGCGAGGGCGACATGACGGCCGTCGCCGACAAGCTCGAGACCCTCACCGAGGTCTCCTACCTCGTGATCACCGCAGGCCAGTACGACCTGCTGGTCGAGGTCGTCTGCGAGGACGACGACCACCTGCTCGAGATCATCACCAAGCGCATCCGGGCCATCCCGGGCGTGACGCACACGGAGACCTTCGTGTACCTGAAGCTCCGCAAGCAGATCTACACCTGGGGTACGAGATGAGCAGGGGAACACGATGAGCACATCACCGCAGTACGTCGACGAGCCGGGCAACGACGAGCTCGCGAACCGGGCGCGCGACCACCTCTGGATGCACTTCACGCGGCACTCGACGTACGAGAACGGCGGGCACGTACCAGTCATCGTCCGCGGCGACGGCGCGTACATCTGGGACGACCAGGGCAAGCGGTACCTCGACGGCCTCGCCGGGCTGTTCACCGTGCAGCTGGGTCACGGCCGCACCGAGCTCGCCCAGGCCGCGGCCAAGCAGGCCAGCGAGCTCGCGTTCTTCCCACTGTGGTCGTACGCGCACCCCAAGGCGATCGAGCTGGCCGAGCGCCTCGTCTCGTACGCCGGCGGTGACCTGGACCGGGTGTTCTTCACCACCGGTGGCGGCGAGGCCGTCGAGAGCGCATGGAAGCTGGCGAAGCAGTACTTCAAGCTCACCGGCAAGCCCATGAAGCACAAGGTGATCAGCCGCGCGGTGGCCTACCACGGCACTCCGCAGGGTGCCCTGTCGATCACCGGCATCCCGGACGCGAAGAAGTACTTCGAGCCGCTGGTGCCGGGCACGCACAAGGCACCGAACACGAACTTCTACCGGGCCGCGTACCACGCCGACGACGAGGAGGCCTTCGGCCGCTGGGCCGCTGACCGCATCGACGAGGCCATCGAGATGGAGGGGCCTGACACCGTCGCGGCGGTGTTCCTCGAGCCCGTGCAGAACTCCGGTGGCTGCTTCCCGCCGCCGCCCGGCTACCTGCAGCGGGTGCGCGAGATCTGCGACAAGCACGACGTGCTCATGGTCGCGGACGAGACGATCTGCGCGTTCGGCCGGATCGGCGAGATGTTCGCGATGACCCGGTATGGCGTCAGCCCGGACATCATCACCTGCGCCAAGGGCATGACCTCGGGCTACTCCCCCATCGGCGCGATGATCGCGACCGACCGGCTGTTCGAGCCGTTCAAGCACGGCCAGAACTACTTCGCCCACGGGTACACCTTCGGCGGGCACCCGGTCTCGGCAGCCGTCGCGCTGGCCAACCTCGATATCTTCGAGAGCGAGGGCATCAACGCCCACGTCAAGGCCAACGAGGGCGCCTTCCGCGCGACCCTGAACAAGCTCAACGACCTGCCGATCGTGGGTGACGTCCGCGGCGCCGGCTTCTTCTACGGCATTGAGCTCGTCAAGGACAAGGTCACCAAGGAGACGTTCGACGACGACGAGGCCGAGCGCCTGCTCCGCGGGTTCCTGTCGAAGGCGCTCTTCGACGCAGGCCTCTACTGCCGGGCCGACGACCGTGGAGACCCGGTCATCCAGCTGTCTCCGCCGCTGATCATCGGCCAGCCGGAGTTCGACTTCATGGAGCAGACCCTGCGCTCGGTCCTCACCGAGGCCTGGTCGATCCTCTAGATGGCCGCGGTGCCGCGGCCGGGGTCGAGTCCTCGGACCAGGATCAAGCGGCTCGCCACCAAGACCGTGCGCGACACGGGCGTGCTGTACGCGATCCTGGACGCCGGCCTCGTCGCACACGTCGCGGTCAACGGGCCGGAGGGGCAGCCGTACGTCGTGCCGGTGGCGTACGCCCGCGAAGGGCATCGCGTGCTCTTCCACGGCTCCACCGGTTCGCGACTGTTCCGCGGGCTGGCGCAGGGCGTTCCCACCTGCCTGAGCGTCACCCTGATCGACGGCATGGTGCTTGCCCGTTCCACTTTCGAGTCGTCGATGAACTACCGCTCAGTGATGGTGCTGGGGTCCTGCACGCTCCTGGCCGGCGAGGAGAAGCTGGCAGCGCTCGAGCACATCACCGAGCACCTGCTCCCCGGCCGCTGGGCCGAAGCCAGGCATCCGTCCAAGAAGGAGGCGGCCGCCACGACGGTTCTCGCGCTCCCCCTGACCGAGACCTCGGTCAAGGTGAGCGACGGCCCGCCGGACGACGTACCCGAGGATGTCGAGCTGCCGATCTGGGCGGGTAATGTGCCGATCGCCGAGACGTTCGGCCGCCCGGTGGACGCCCCCGACCTGCGCTTCGACGTCCCGGTCCCCGACTACGTGAAGAGGTGGACACGCTGACCAGCGTGCAGCGGTACCGCGATCTGTCGCTGTGGTGGGACACCTTGCCAGGCCCGCTCACCGCAGACGTGCGGCCGGCGCTCGACACCGACGTCGAGGCGGACGTCGCGATCGTGGGCGCCGGGTACACCGGGCTGTGGACGGCCTACTACCTCGCCAAGGCCGACCCGACCGTACGCATCGTGGTCGTCGAGAAGGAGACTGCCGGCTTCGGAGCGTCGGGGCGCAACGGTGGCTGGTGCTCTGCGCTCTTCCCCGCGTCCTGGGCAAAGATCGCGCGCGGGTCGTCACGGGGCGAGGCGGTGCGCCTGCAGCGCGCCATGTTCGACGCCGTCGACGCCACCGGCAAGGCCGTCGCCGATGAGGGACTCGACGTGCACTGGACCAAGGGCGGCACTGTCGGCGTCGCCCGTACCCAGACCCAGGTGACCCGTGGCCGCGCCGAGATCGACGACGCGCGCGAGTGGGGGTTCGGGGCGCAGGACTACAGCTGGCTCTCGGCCGGCGAGATGCGCGAGCGGATCGGCTGCACCGATGTCCTCGGCGGCACGTACACCCCGCACACAGCGGCGATCCACCCCGCCCGGCTCGCACGTGGCCTCGCCCAGGCGGTGGAGCGGCTAGGCGTACGCATCTACGAAGGGACGCCGGCGCTGTCGCTCGAGCCCGGCGTGGTTCGTACCCCGCACGGCGTGGTTCGCGCCGAGAAGGTGATCAGGTGTACCGAGGGGTACACCCCGTCGCTGCCCGGCTACCGGCGCTCGGTGATCCCGGTCTACTCGCTGATGCTCGCCACCGAACCACTGCCGATGGCCGTCTGGGAGCAGATCGGGCTGGCCCGCCGCGAGACGTTCAACGACGGGCGGCACCTCATCATCTATGGCCAGCGCACCGCCGACGATCGGCTCGCCTTCGGCGGTCGCGGGGCGCCGTACCACTTCGGCTCCACGATCCGGCCGGGCTTCGACCGGGAGCCGGCCGTCTTCGCCGAACTTCGTCGTGTCCTCATCGAGCTGTTCCCAGCCGTCGCCGACTATGCGATCACGCACACGTGGGGCGGGCCGCTGGGCATCACCCGCGACTGGTACGCATCCGTCGGGCTGGACCCCAAGACCGGGGTCGGCTGGGCCGGCGGGTACGTCGGTGACGGCGTGGGTGCGACGAACCTAGCCGGCCGGACGCTGGCCGACCTGATCCTCGAGCGGCGCGACTCCGATCTGGTGACGCTCCCCTGGGTGGGCCACAAGTCGCCGCTGTGGGAGCCGGAGCCGTTCCGCTTCGTCGGCGTCAACGCTGGGCTGCGCGTGATGAGCAGCGCCGACGGCGCCGAGGCACGGTCAGGCCGGCAAGCCAGGCGGGCATCGTTCTTCGGCCGCTTCACCGGCCACTAGGTCTGGCCGGTACGAGGTCTGGCCGGCCTGTCTCAAGGTCCAGTCGCGACGTCCACGATGGGCCACGGGGGCGCGGAGTCCCTTCGTGACACAGTCACTCACTTGAGTCAGGCCCAGGAAGTTCCCGACCCACGCCTCGTCCGCCGCTGGCGTACGTCCGTACGATCTGTTCAGGCGTTGAGCTCGCAGACAGTGCGAGAGCTCTCGTCAACGCGCCCGTGGAGCGGAGTGTCGCGCCTGACGACACCGTCCCGCATCTTGCACCACGGACCGACAGGCCGCGCACATCAGCGGCCGAGATTCCTGGTTAGGCCTAACTGCCTGTGAGGTGCGATATGTCGTTCAGGCTCACCAAAGTCCGGTTGTGGAATCGGTCGTCCTCCTCAAGGACGGTGATGCCTCCGCTGCTGGAGCGCATGTGGACATACCCCGCGGAATTCAGTGGCAGGTGGATCCAGGCGGATACGACGAAGGTCAGCACAAAGCCGTGCGTGACGATGACCTGCTGAGAGCCTGGGCTGGCGAGGATGGCGTCGAGCGCCTGGTAGACGCGCGACGCGAAGTCCTGCCGAGTCTCGGCCCCGTCGATGCCCTCGTGGTGGTGCATCCGGTCACCGGCCGGAGGAGGCGCGAGGAACCGATGGTCTAGCCATGCTTGCGGCTTGCCTTCGGCAAGTCCGTACGACTTCTCGCGCAGGCCCGCGAGCAGGATCGGTTCGACACCAAGGTGCTGGGCGATGATCTGCGACGTTTGGGCGGCACGGGTCAGGTCGGACGAATGGATCTCCGGAGTCTCGTTGTCGGGGACCAGGTCGCGGAGCCTGGCCGCGATCAGGTTGGCCTGGCGAAACCCCCGATCCGTCAGCTGCGTGTCGTACCAGCCGCCTACCAAGTTCGACGTGTGATGCACCGACTCGGGATGCGTGACTACGTACAGCCTTCGCAACTCAACCTCCCTTCGATTCGAGAGAATGCTCCCAGAAGGCCTGCCCTGCTTTGTCCATCTCCGGGGGCCGCAGTTGCAGCAGGGCGTCGGGCTGGCAGTTCGCCGAATACGGGTTACGTCATCAGCGGCCGGCATGCTGGCCAGTGGGGGCAGGTGTCGGTGGTGCGGTGGGCTGTTCAGCATTGGAGTTGCTGGTGGGGGTCGAGGGTGAAGACCGGAGCGGCGCCGGGGACGGTGGTGATGGTGAATGCGCCGGGTGGGTGTTTGCCGAGTTGGGTGCTGTCGCTGACGGCGTAGACGGTGCGCCCGGCGTCTAGGGGTTGGGTCTTGCCACCCAGGACGATCGGCAGGATTCTTCCGTCGCAGCACAACCGGCGGGCCGTGCTGGCGGACATGGGGTGCCCGTTGGGCAGGGTGGTGGCGGGGGCACCGCCGAGGTGCCCGACCAGCGTCGCGTACGGAATCGTCACGATGATGGTGGG
>JANYIP010000348.1 GCA_025361995.1 Streptomycetales bacterium
GTGGAGCGCTACCGGGATCAGGGGTGCTCGCAGCGAGCAAGAACGCAGAACGCAGAACCAAGAACGCAGAGGGCGGTCGTCAGCTTCCGACGGTCTCGACCAGCTGGTAGACCGGGTTGGAGATGGCCAGCGTGCCGTGCAGCTCGCCGACCATCCCGGTGGCGCGGATGCAGCGGCCGGGGTCGATGCCGGCGATCCGCCGCCGACCGTAGAAGACGACGGTGATGCCGCCGGTGCCGTCCCACAGCTCGACCTCGAGGGACGGTGCGCCGGACAGGGCGGCCACCCGCACAGCGCGGACCGTGCCCTCGACGGTCGCCCGCTGCCGCCAGGTCAGCGAGCCGATGGGGGTGCTGTCGAAGCCGGACCCGGCGCCGTCGGCAGGGGCTGCCGCGCCAGCAGCTGCGGGGTGGTCGGGGCGAATGCCGTTGGGGTGCGCCAGCGCGGGCGCCGTGACCAGCGCGAGCGACGCAGCGGGCACCGAGGTCAGCTTCGATGGCACGGTGACCGGCTCGCCGGTGCCGTTCGACGACAGCACCCGCGACGACAGGATCCCGTCGACGTCGAACGGGATGATCGTCGCCACCACCCGTGGCAACCTGCTGGTGGCGCGGGCGATCTCGTCCGCCGTCCGGTCGTGCAGCAGCCGGCCGAGGATCGGGGAGTACGTACGCCGCGGCAGCAGGATCGTCACGTCCGTACCGGGGTCCTCGGTCGCGCGTGCCGCCAGCTCGAGGGCGGCTCGGGCCAGCCGGCGGTCCGGGCAGTCGACGAGGTGCAGCGGTACGTCGCGCAGCGCAGGCTGCGCGCACCAGGCCGTCTGCAGCTGCTCTGCGTGGACGTCGTCGATGACGAAGTGCACGGCCTTGACGTCCTGGGCGCGCTTGCTCTTGGCGTACTTGACGGCGCCGACCGTGGCGAGGTCGACCGAGTCGACCAGGACGATCGTGGTGTGCCGGCTGAAGTTGGCGACAGGTCCGGTTCCTGACGCACCGACGGACGACAGGGCGGCCGCCTCGGCGCGGTACTGCCGGTTGAGCCGGATCAGCGCGTACACGCCGATCGGGAAGATGAGCACGACCAGCCAGGCACCCTCGGTGAACTTGACGACCGCGAAGATGACGACCACGAGCACCGACACCGTGCCCGACAGGGTGTTGACGGCGACCTTCAGCCGCCACGAGCCGGTGCGCTGCTGGCGGAAGTACTTGGCCATCCCGAAGCCCGCGAAGCTGAACCCGGTGAAGACGCCGATGGCGTAGAACGCCACCAGGTTGTTCACCTGGGCGTGGGTCCCGAGCAGCAGGGCCAGCGACGCGATGCAGAGCACGATGATGCCGTTGGAGAAGGCCAGCCGGTGCCCGCGCCGGGTCAGCTGCTTGGGCAGGAACTGGTCCTCCGCCACGAAGCTGGCCAGGAACGGGAACCCGTTGAACGGGGTGTTCGCGCCGGTCCACAGGATCAGCACGGTGGCGAGCTGGACCAGCAGGTAGAGCACGTGCCCGAAGGCGCTGTCGCCGAAGACCGCCTTGGCCACCTGGGAGATCACCGTCGGCGTGCCGGACAGGTACGGCATCGCGTGCGTCTGGTGCGCCAGCCAGGAGACGCCGAGCACCAGCGAGCCCAGGATGATGCTCATGATCGACAGGGTGCGGCGGGCGTTGCGGCCCTCCGGCGGCTTGAAGGCGCTGACCCCGTTCGAGACGGCCTCGAGACCGGTCAGCGACGAGCCCCCGTTCGCGAACGCCTTGGCCAGGATGTAGATCGCTCCGAAGCCGAGGAGGGCGCTGCCGCCGCCGACCGGAAACTGGCCGGCCAGGTTGGTCGCATAGTGCGGGAGGTCGCCGAGCAGCTCGCGAATGATGCCGGTGATGATGACCGCGCCGACCGAGACCACGAAGAAGTACGTCGGGAACGCGAACGTGCGGCCGGCCTCGCGCAACCCGCGCAGGTTGCCGAAGAAGAGCAGCAGGACGACGGCGACGGTGATCTGCACCTGCAGGTGGGCAAGCGCGGGGATCGCCGACGTCATCGCGAGCGTGCCGGCTGCCGACTGGACAGCGACCGTGACGATGTAGTCGAGCATCAGCGCGACCGCCGCCACCTGCGCGATCGTCGGCCCGAACATCTCCCGGGCCACCACGTACGACCCGCCGGCCTGGGAGTAGACCCGGACGACGTCCCGGTAGGACAGCGTGACGATGAAGAGGACGGCCAGGATCACCGCGGTCAGCGGGAGCAGGATCGTGAACGCCGTCAGGCCGAAGGTGGGCAGCAGGATCAGGAGCATCTCCTCCGACCCGTACGCCGACGACGAGATGCAGTCCGAGGAGAGCACGCCGAGGGCGAGCCGCTTGCTCAGCCGCTCGTGCTTGAGCTCGTCGCGGGTCAGCGCCGGGCCGAGCAGGCGTCGCTTGACCCGGTAGCCGATCGTCTGGGGGAGGTCCGGTCCTGCCGTCAGTGCCGCCGGGATGCCTGCCTCGTCCAGCCATGCGCTTGCCATCCTCCGAGTGTCAGGGCTGGCGAGCGTCCGGCCGCAGTTCTTGACGCGTTCCTTACGCCCGGCCGGGGAGCGGTCAGCTGGCGAGTTTCGTCGACTCCTCCCCCGCTCGCGCGCTCAGCCCCTACCCTCCAGACATGGGGGGAGCACCTCGTGGCATGCAGCGGACCGCTGCCGCGCTCGTCGTCGTGGTCACGGCCGCCACCGGCCTGTCCGGCGGCGTCGCGGCGACAGCGTCAGCGCAGTCGACCGCTGTCGCCACCGGCCTCGGGGTGGAAGGGACGGCGCTCACCCTGAACGGCTCGGCGTTCATGCCCCGCGGCTTCTCGTTCATCGCCGCCATGGCCGGACCCACTTGCCCGACGGCCACCACCGCGCCGGACCTCGCCGCGGCGGTGCCGCACCTCGGGCCCGCCGAGTTCGCCGCCCTGCACGACGGCTGGCACGCGAACACCGTGCGGTTCCAGGTGTCGCAGACCGAGCTGACCGGCTCCTCGGCGGACGTAAACACGTACATCACCGCGCTGCAGCAGGACGTCGCGCAGGCCCACCAGGCCGGCCTCGAGGTCGTGCTGTCGATGAACGACCTGCCGCTCAGCTGCGGCCCCAGCCACCACCTGCCCAGCCAGGCCACGGTGGCCGCCTGGCAGGTGCTGGGACCGGCCTTCGCCAGCGACGCGGACGTGATGCTCGAGCTCTTCAACGAGCCGCTGGTGGGAACCGGGTCGCCGACGAGCCTGCAGCCGCTGCCGGACGCCAGCTGGGTGCAGTGGCGCCTTGGGGGGACGACGCCCGACGCCAATGGCGGCGACCCAGCTGTCGGGGAGCAGACCCTCGTCGACGAGCTGCGCGGCCTCCACGTCAACAACGTCCTGCTCGCGGACGGCCTGAACC
>JANYIP010000263.1 GCA_025361995.1 Streptomycetales bacterium
AACACCTGTTCGGCGGTGCGCGCAACAATGTCGTACGTGGTCTGGCGGCCTGCGGACGACGCGGTGATGTCGAGGAAGGTCAGCTCGTCGGCGCCTTCGGCGTCATAGCGCCGGGCAAGTTCGACCGGGTCGCCGGCATCACGCAGACCGGTGAAGTTGACTCCCTTCACTACCCGGCCGGCATCGACGTCCAGGCAGGGGATCACCCGGACCGACAGGCTCACGAAGACTCCCCCTCCGAAGCTGGCACGACCGCGACGAGCTCGACCTCGACCAGCATCCGCGGGTCGATGAGCGCGGCCACCCCGACCATGGTCGCGGCCGGCCGGACCTCGGCGAAAAGGGCACCGTGCGCGCGCCCCACCTCGCTCGCGTGGGTGGCGAGGTCGACGACGTACATCCGGGTCTGGACGACGTCGGCCGCCGAGAGACCGGCACGGCCGAGCGCGCCGAGACCGACCCCGAAGGCGGCGATGGTCTGCGCGTGCGGGTCGCCCACGCCCACCAGCTCGCCATCGACCGTCGCGGTGCAGCCCGCGGTCCAGGCGAGCCCGCCACCCGGCCCGCTCATCACCAGCCGGGAGTAGCCGATGGACTTCTCGTACGGGCCCCCGCTGCCGTACCGCTCGGTCGTCACGGTGCCTGCGGACTGCTGGCAGCCCCTGCAGCCAGCACGGCGGCGAGCGCGTCCTCGAGTGTGAACGCCTCCGCGTAGAGCGCCTTGCCCACGATCGCGCCCTCCACCCCCAGCGGGACCAGCGCCGCGATGGCGCGCAGGTCGTCCAGCGACGAGACGCCGCCCGACGCGACGACCGGCCGGTCGGTGCGCGCGCAGACCTCCCGCAGGAGCTCGAGATTGGGTCCGCGCAAGGTGCCGTCCTTGGTCACGTCCGTCACTACGTACCGAGCACAGCCCTGCTCCTCCAGCCGGGCGAGTACCTCCCACAGGTCGCCACCGTCCTGGGTCCAGCCACGGGCCGCCAGCGTGGTGCCGCGTACGTCGAGACCGACCGCGACCTGGTCTCCGAACTCCGCGATCGCCCGTCCGCACCAGTCCGGGTCCTCGAGCGCGGCCGTCCCGATGTTGACCCGGGTGCACCCGGTCGCCAAGGCCGCCCGCAACGACGCGTCGTCACGGATGCCGCCGGAGAGCTCGACCTTGCAGCCCGCCGCGGAGACCGTGTCGACGACCGAGCCCAGAAGTGCAGCGTTGGAGCCCCGCCCGAAGGCCGCGTCGAGGTCGACGAGGTGGATCCACTCGGCACCTGCGGCGACCCAGGCCAGTGCCGCATCCATCGGGTCGCCGTAGGAGGTCTCGGAGCCGGCCGCCCCTTGGACGAGACGGACCGCCTGGCCGCCGGCGACGTCGACGGCGGGGAGCAGCTCGAGTGCCACGGTTCAGGACCTCCGGTCGGACAGCAGGCTGAGGATGACCGGGACGAAGAGCACGGTCAGGAGCGCGACGCTGACGCGGGCCCACCAGAAATCGGTCAGCGACCAGGTGAGCACCTGCAGCAGGAACGCGACGGCGACGGTGAAGCCGAACCTGCGGCGACGACGCGTCTCGAGGATGCCGCGCGGGCGGGCAACCCGGATCCGGCGCCTGGGTACGGCGTCCACGACGACCCGCCGCCGAGCCGCTCGGGCATAGCGGCGGTCGGCCTCACGGGCGCGCTTGGCCCGTACCAGGGCCTGCTGCTCCTCGCGCTCGGCCCGCAACCGGGCCCGCTGCCTACTCATGCTGCCTACTCATGCCCGTCGACCTCATGCCCGGAGGCCTCGCGTCGTTCCATCTCAGCGCGGATGTCGTGCCGGCGCGTCCACAACCACCACAGCGCCACGAGCAGCACCGCCCCGACGATGCTCAGCGTCTTGATCCAGGTCGCCAGCGCGTTGAACCACAGCACAGCGTTGACCACAGCCACGACGAACGCCACGCCGACGACGAGCCGTACCCACCAGGGCCAGCCGCCGCGTCGCCGGGCCGTCGACCGGGAGCGAGAGCCAGACCGGGATCGGGAGCGAGCGGACGAGCGGCGGCGCGTCGTCATCGCAGCCCCTCCAACCAGTTCGCCAGCAACCTCGCGCCGGCGTCGCCCGACTTCTCCGGGTGGAACTGGGTCGCCGCCAGCAGCCCGTCCTCGACCGCGGCCACGAACGGCTCGCCGTGCTCAGCCATCGTCACCAGGACATCTGCGTCGCCCGCACCCACCCACCCGCGCACAGCGTAGGAGTGCACGAAGTAGAAGCGCTCATCGGCGATGCCCGCGAACAGTCGCGACCCCGCCGCCGGGCGCACGGTGTTCCAACCGATGTGCGGCAGCACCGAGGCGTCGAGCCGCTCCACGACCCCCGGCCAACGCGCGCACCCGTCGGTCACCACGCCGTGCTCGACGCCCTGCTCGAAGAGCACCTGCATGCCCACGCAGATCCCCAGCACATGCGCGCCGGCCGCGAGCCGCTGCGCGATGAGGCCCGGCCCGTCCACCCCGTGCAGCCCCGCCATGCACGCGGCGAAGGCCCCGACCCCGGGGACCACCAGACCGTCCGCTGCGAGCACCGCTGCTGCGTCGGCGGTCACGGTCACGTCCGCGCCCGCCCGTGCCAGTGCACGCTCGGCCGACCGCAAGTTGCCCGATCCGGAGTCCAGGACGACGACGACCGGTCGGCTCACAGGCTGTCCATCACAAGCTGCCCTTGGTGGAGGGCACCCCGACCACCCTCGGGTCCAAGGCCACGGCGTCGCGCATTGCCCGGGCCACGGCCTTGAACTGCGCCTCGACGAGGTGGTGGGCGTTGCGGCCGGTGATCACCCGTACGTGCAGGCAGATCTGCGCCGACGCCGAGATCGACTCCCAGATGTGCCGGGTCAGCGTCGTGTCGTAGCTGCCGATCAGCTCCACGATCTCGGGCTCGACGTGCACCACGTACGGGCGTCCCGACATGTCGACGGCGGCCTGGACGAGCGTCTCGTCGAGCGGGACCAGCGCATCCCCGAACCGCCGGATGCCCACCTTGTCGCCGAGCGCCTCGCGCAACGCCTGCCCGACGGCCAGGCTCGTGTCCTCGACCGTGTGGTGGGCGTCCACCTCGAGATCACCGGTGGTACGGATCATCAGGTCGAAGCCGCCGTGCTTGCCCAGCTGGGTCAGCATGTGGT
>JANYIP010000296.1 GCA_025361995.1 Streptomycetales bacterium
GCATTGGAGGCGCCAACGCGTAGACAACGGTTTTCAGGCGCCGCCAGCAAGGTTAGCAAGCTGGCGCTGCACCGTCCGGTCGGTCCAGAGAACACGGCCTACTGGGAGGCCAAGCTCGCCGCGGAGGCAGCCGCCCAGCGAGTCGACGTGGCGGTCCAGCGCAGCGGGCTGCAGCGACGCGCGAAGCGCCTCGTGGTGATGGACGTCGACTCGACCCTGATCACGGACGAGGTCATCGAGCTGATCGCCGCCCAGGCCGGCTGCCTGGCGGAGGTGGCGGCGATCACCGACCGGGCCATGCGCGGGGAGCTCGACTTCGAGGAGTCGCTGCGGGCCCGGGTCGCCCTGCTCGCCGGACTGCCGGAGGAGGCGCTGGAGGCCGTCCGACAGCAGGTCCGGCTCGCCCCGGGGGCGCGCACGCTGGTGCGGATCCTCAAGCGGCTCGGCTACCGGATCGCGCTGGTCTCCGGAGGGTTCAGCCAGGTGACGGACTTCCTGGCCGCCGACCTCGGCTTCGACTATGCGCTGGCGAACACCCTCGAGGTGGTCGACGGCCGATTGACCGGCGGCCTGGTCGGGCCCGTCGTCGACCGGGCGGCGAAGGCGGCTGCCTTGGAGCGTTTCGCCCGCGACAGCGGGGTCCCGATCAGTCAGACGGTGGCGATCGGCGACGGCGCCAACGACCTCGACATGCTCGGCCGGGCCGGGCTGGGCATCGCGTTCAACGCCAAGCCGGTCGTCCGTCAGGCCGCGGACACGTCGGTGAACGTGCCGTACCTCGACACGATCCTGTACCTGCTCGGGATCAGCCGCGAGGAGATCGAAGAGGCCGACGCCGAGGCGGGTACGCCGACCCCGGCACCCGCCGTCACGGACACGCTCGGGACACGGCGCAGCTAGCGGGGACTGGCGGGGGCTCGCCGGGCTAGCCGCGAGGTACGACGAAGTTGGCCAGGTTCGCGTGGCCCTGGCCGAGATCGGCCCACTCGCCGTCGACATCGAGGACGGCCAGCCCGGAGGTCGGGAACTTGGTCTCGGCGAGCGCACGCGCGTCACCCGAGGCACGGTCGGCCAGCGCCAGGACCAGGTCCTGCACGCCCGGGTTGTGCCCGACCAGCAGGACCCGCTGAGTCTTCTTGGGCGTCTGGCGCAGCACGGTCAGGAGGTCGTCCACCCCGGCGTCGTACACCTGGTCCTCGAACCGCACGTCGCAGGAGGTGTCGAGCTGGCTGCCCACGTACTCCCAGGTCTGCCTTGTCCGGACGGCGGTCGAGCACCAGACGAGGTCAGGGACGTCGTCGTTGTCGACCAGCCAGCGGCCCACCGCGGCCGAGTCACGCACCCCCCGGCGACCCAGCGGACGGTCGTGGTCCGCCACCCCGGCGGGCCAGTCGGCCTTCGCGTGACGCAGGACCACGAGGCGGTGCTTCACCAATGTCGCCGACGTTCGGAGGGCTGCACAGGTCCATCATGCCGGGCGCGGGGCGTTAACGGCACGTGTCGCCCGACGCGAGCCGGGTCGCGAGCCGTACGCTGCCGCAGTGCCCTTGAGTCCACGCCAGCCTGCCAGTGCCCCGATCCTCACCGCCGTACCGGCCGGGACCCTGGTCGTCATCGGCGGCGCGGAGGAGAAGCTCGGGCGCAAGCCGGTGCTGCGCAGGTTCGCCGAGATGGCCGGCGGGGCCGACGCCCGGATCGTGGTGTGCGCGACGGCGTCCGCGCTCGGCGACGAGATCACCAAGCTGTACGAGACCGTGTTCGGCCGGCTCGGGGTCAACGACGTCATCTCGGTTCGGCCGCAGACCCGCGAGGAGGCCGACCACCCGGCCGCGGCGGCAGCGGTCGAGGGTGCGACCGCAGTGTTCATGACCGGCGGCAACCAGCTCAAGCTCTCGTCGGTGATCACCGGTACGGCCTTCGGCGACGCGATCGGCCAGGCGTACCGGCGTGGCGCGGTGATCGGTGGCACCTCGGCCGGCGCGAGCGTGGTGAGCGAGCACATGGTCGCGTTCGGCGCGTCCGGGGCGACACCCAAGAACCGGATCTCGCAGCTCGCCAAGGGGCTGGGCCTGCTGCCCGGCGTCATCGTCGACCAGCACTTCTCCCAGCGAAACCGGTACGGGCGGCTGCTGTCGCTGGTGGCGCAGAACCCGAGCCTGCTGGGTCTCGGCATCGACGAGGACACTGCCGCGGTCATCTCCGGCGGGCGGTTCGTGGAGGTGATCGGGCGCGGGTCGGTGTTCATCTGCGACGGACGGTCGGCCGTGACGAACGCCGCAGCGGCGACGCGTACCTCGCCGCTCCTGGTCTCGGGCGCCGTCGTGCACGCACTGCCGGTGGGGTCACGCTTCGACCTGGTCGACGTACGCCTGGTGGACTTCGCCGAGCGAGAGGATGTTCCCGGCGCAGACCTGCCGTCGGCCTCGATGCTGACCCCCGCGGTGGAGAACGACCGGGTGAGCGGGCCGGTCGCCCGGCGGGTGGCGGCCGAGGGCGCCGACGACGCGGTGGTCCAGCGCAACGCCCGCCGCCGGGAGCGCCGCAGGTCTGGGGAGGATGACGACGAATGAGCGACCGCGCCGCGCCGACCGGACCCGCCTCCCCTGATCTGGAGATCGTCGAGACGCGCGTCTACCGCGGTCCCAACGTCTTCTCGTACGAGCCTGCGATCCACCTCCTCGTCGACCTCGGCTCGCTCGAGGACCACCCCACCGACACGCTCCCCGGCTTCGTCGACGGGCTGCTCGGGCTGCTGCCCGGCCTGGCCGACCACTCGTGCTCACGTGGTCGCAAGGGCGGTTTCGTGGAACGGCTGCGCGAGGGCACCTGGCTCGGCCACGTCACCGAGCACGTGGCGCTGCAGCTCCAGCAGGAGGCCGGCTTCGACACCCGGCGTGGCAAGACCCGGCAGGTCGCCGGCCAGCCCGGCCGGTACAACGTCATCTTCGGCTTCGGCGACGAGCGGGTCGGGCGAGCCGCGGCCAAGCTCGCGGTCCGTCTGGTCAACCACCTGGTACGGACCGACCCGGCGCTGGACTTCGAGGCCGAGATCGAGACCTTCCTGCTGGCCGCCGAGCGCACCGCCTTCGGTCCGTCGACGCAGGCGATCCTGGACGAGGCGGTGTCCCGCGACATCCCGTGGATCCGGCTGAACGAGTACTCGCTGGTGCAGCTCGGCCAAGGCGTGCACCAGAAGCGGATCCGGGCGACGATGACGTCACAGACGTCGGCGCTGGCGGTCGACGTGGCCGGCGACAAGGAGCTGACGACCAGGCTGCTGGGAGCGGCCGGTCTGCCGGTGCCACGGTCCGAGGCGGTACGGGACGTGGACCGCGCTGTCGAGCTCGGCGAGCGCATCGGCTTCCCCGTCGTCGTGAAGCCGCTGGACGGCAACCACGGCCGCGGCGTCTGCCTCGACCTGAAGGACGCGGCCGAGCTCCGGGCGGCGTACCCGATCGCGGAGGCGCAGTCCAAACGCGGCTGGGTCATCGTCGAGAACCACGTGGTGGGCAAGGACTACCGGGTGCTCGTGGTGGGCGGCCGGATGGTTGCCATCGCCGAGCGGGTGCCCGCCCACGTCGTCGGCGACGGTGTGCACCCCGTCCGCGAGCTCGTCGACGAGACCAACGCCGACCCGCGCCGCGGGGTGGGCCACGAGAAGGTCCTCACGAGGATCTCGGTCGACGACAAGGCCGTCGAGCTGGTCGCCGAGCAGGGCTTCGCGATGGACGCCGTGCCGCCGCGGGAGGTCATGGTCAAGCTGGCGCTCACCGGCAACATGTCCACCGGGGGGATCTCGATCGACCGGACGTTCGAGGCGCACCCGGACAACGTCGAGATCGCCGAGGAGGCAGCCCGGGTCGTGGGTCTCGACGTCGCCGGCATCGACTTCATCTGCCCCGACATCTCCCTCCCGGTCCGCGAGGCCGGCGGCGCGATCTGCGAGGTGAACGCGGCGCCGGGTTTCCGGATGCACACCAACCCCACCGTCGGCGAGCCGCAGTACGTCGCGAAGCCGGTCGTCGACCTGCTCTTCCCGCCGGGCACGCCGAGCCGGGTGCCGGTGGTAGCCGTGACAGGGACGAACGGCAAGACCACGACGTCGCGGATGATCGCGCACATCTTCAAGGGCATGGGCCGCAAGGTCGGCATGACCTCTACCGACGGCGTGGTGATCGACGAGCGCCTGGTGATCCGGGCCGATGCGTCCGGCCCGAAGTCGGCCCGCATGGTGATCCAGAACCCGCGGGTCGACTTCGCCGTCTTCGAGGTCGCCCGCGGCGGCATCCTGCGCGAGGGCCTGGGCTTCGACCGCTGCGACGTCGCGGTGGTGCTCAACGTCGCGGCGGACCACCTCGGCCTGCGCGGGATCGACACCCTCGAGCAGCTGGCCCAGGTGAAGTCCGTGGTGGTCGAGGCCGTCCCTCGCGACGGCTTCGCCGTCCTGGCCGCGGACGACCCGCTGGTGCGCGACATGCGGGCGAAGGCCCCCGCCGGCCAGGTCGTCTGGTTCTCGATGGCCGAGGCCGGCAGCGAGACGATGGAGATGATCGACGCGTACTGCCGTCGCGGCGGCCGCGCGGTCGTGCTCGAGCGCAGTGCTCTCGGCGAGATGATCGTGATCAGGCACGGGCGGCGGAACATGCAGCTGGCGTGGACCCACCTGCTGCCCTCGACCTTCGCCGGCAAGGCCCGCTTCAACGTGGCCAACGCGATGGCGGCGGCCGGGGCGGCCTTCGCGGCGGG
>JANYIP010000316.1 GCA_025361995.1 Streptomycetales bacterium
CGCCCAGGTCCTCGACCTGCGCAACTACGAGGTCGCGCCCTATCTCGTGCTAGCCACCAAGGGCGGCATCGTCAAGAAGACCCGGCTGACCGACTACGACTCGCCGCGCAGCGGTGGCGTCATCGCGGTCAACCTCCGCGAGGGCGACGAGCTCATCGCGGCCCGCCTGAGCGGCGAGGCCGACGACCTGCTCATGGTCAGCCGCAAAGGGCAGTCCGTGCGGTTCACCGCAGACGACGACACGCTGCGCCCGATGGGCCGCGCCACCTCCGGCGTCATCGGTATGCGGTTCCGCGCCGGAGACGAGCTGCTCGCGATGGACGTCGTGCGCGACCCCGCGGCCGGCCTCATCACCGTCACCGACGGCGGGTACGCCAAGCGCAGCCGTCTCGATGCCTGGACCCCCAAGGGCCGCGGTGGCCTCGGCGTCATCGCGATGCGGATCGTCGAGGACCGTGGTTCTCTCGTGGGTGCGCTGGTCGTGTCGGAGGGCGACGAGGTCATGGCCATCACCGCTGGGGGCGGGGTCATCCGTACCCCGATCAGCGAGGAGGCGCTGCGACTGACTAGCCGCGACACGATGGGAGTGCGCTTGATGAACCTCGGTGAGGGTGACACCGTCGTAGCCGTGGCACGCAACGCGGAGCGCACCGAAGACGACGCCGTCAGCGATGATGGTGACGGAGCTGTGGATGACAGCGCGGTCGACGACGGCGCAGCAACAACCGACGAGGGGCCCGTCGGCAACGGCGAGGGAGATCCGGCGTGACGGCGGAGCAAGTCGTGACATCCGAGCTGAGCGAGCCGGAGCCACGGGCTCCTGGCGCGGTGGTGACGCCGTCGGGCGGGGCACCGGTGAGTACCGTACGCCGGGCCAAGGTGGCCGTGACCCGGGTGGACCCCTGGTCCGTCATGAAGATCTCGTTCACCCTGTTCGTCGCGCTGGCCATCGTCCTGCTCATCGCTGTGGCGATCCTGTGGTGGGTGCTGGACTCGTCCGGGGTGTTCGACCAGGTGAGCCAGTCGATCCTCAAGGTCACCGGCACCGACAACGGCGGCGGCAACCTGTCCGCGGGCAGCTTCGACCTGAAGAAGTACATCGGGCTCGGTCGGGTCATGGGCGTCACCACCATCCTGGTGGTGATCAACACCATCCTGCTGACCGCGCTGGCGACCCTGGGGGCGTTCCTGTTCAACCTGTCCACGGGTCTGGTCGGCGGCGTCGACATCACCCTCACCGAGACTGACTGAGGGCCCGACCGACGGCTGCACAACGCGGTTGGGGCGCGCTCACGAGGTCCGGTACCCTGAGCGGGCGCCGATGGCGTACGGGCCTATAGCTCAGACGGTTAGAGCGCTTCCCTGATAAGGAAGAGGCCGGAGGTTCAAGTCCTCCTAGGCCCACCCACCCCACCCACTCGAACACTGAGGCGCGACCGAGCAAAGACAACGCAGAGGGACTTGACCCCCGCCCAGCCGAGTGACCGGCTAGCTGGTGAGGTTCGAGCCGGGCTCGACCTGGGAGCGCGACAGGGTCGGCTCAGCGCAGTCGCAGCCCTGCTTGAGGCACCCGACGAGCTCGCCCGTGGCAGCGCCGTAGTGCCCACCGATGATGTGTCCGCAGACGCACCGCCTGGTGAGGTGCTCGAGCTGGACGTGGCGGTGCCGGATCGACTGGGCTCTGGTGTCGAGCATGGGGGGACTCCTGTTCGGTGGCGCGGCGCTGTTCCAGCAGTGAGACGGGCCGCCGACCCCGCTATGACGGCGTTCAGCGTCCTGCTTCTCGCCGCGCCTGCGGCCGCGCACCGGGATCGCGGTCCGCCTTGACCCGGTACATCGCCTCGTCAGCGGACTTGAGCACCTCGTCCACGTCGTTGCTGCGCGGGCTGAGCGCCGCGATCCCGATGCTGACGGTGAGGTCCAGGTTGTGCCCAGCGTGCTCCGCGGGCTCGCTGATCGCCCGGGTGATCCGCCACGCGAGGGCCGCAGCCGGTCCCGGCGGGGTGTCCTCGACCACGATCACGAACTCGTCGCCCCCGAGCCGGCCGACGAGGTCGGAGGTGCGCACCTGGGCGACGATACGGCTGGCGGCCACGAGCAGGGCCGCGTCCCCGGCGTCGTGGCCGAGCTCGTCATTGATCGCCTTGAAGTGGTCGAGGTCGCAGAAGAGTACGGCGCCCGGACGCCCGCTTGCCCGGCTGCGTGCGATCGCCTCGGTGATCCGTTCGCGGACCGCGGCCCGGTTGGGGAGCCCGGTGAGCACGTCCTGCCTGGCCGCTCGCGAGAGCGCCGACTCCGACTGCTTGCGGGTGGTGATGTCCTCGATCTGGATGATGGCGCTCAGCGAGTCGATGCTGGCAGCGTTCAGCAGCGAGGCGGTGAGGCTGACCCAGACCGGCGTGCCGTCGGCGCGCCGCAGCTGGGTGTCCTCGCGCAGCGGTCCGGCGCTGGACCGGATCGCGTCCTCGAGACGTACCTCACGGCCGCTCTGGTCGAGCATCATGGCGAGCTGTCCGCCCAGCAGCTGCTCGCGGGAGTAGCCGGACAGCTGCACGAGCGCGTCGTTGACCCGCAGGTGGCGCAGCGTGTGGACCGGGTCGAGGCTCACCAGTGCCATCCCGATACCCGCGCCGTCGAAGGCGAGCCGGAACGACTCCTCGCTGGCGACCAGTCGCTGGCGCTCGACCTCCAGCGCCTCCGATAGCCGGGTGTTGTTGATGGCGACGCCGGCTTGGGCCGCGAACATCTCGAGCAGCAGCCGGACTTGGAGGTCGGGGCGTCGACCACCCGGCGGGAGGTCGACGGAGAGGATGCCGACGAGCTCGTGCGACGGCGAGTACAGCGGGGCATAGAGCGCGTCGAGGGGGTGCCAGCCCTCGGGGTCCGTCGGGATCGGGATGTTCGGCACCCAGGTGGCGTCGCCCATCGCCGTACTCTTCTGGTGAGGAACGAAGCAGAGCTCGCCCCACGACTCGGCCGACGCGAACTCCGTGGTGAAGAGGTCGTCAGGGACGATCTGCCCGAGCAGTGCCTGGCACACGTCGGCCGGTCCGGCGACGGCGACCACCTGGATGCGTCCGTCGGGACGTACGTAGTTGACCACGGCCGTGCCGAAGCCGATGCCGCGCACGACCCCTTCCACCACTGCCTGCAAGGTTTCCGGCAGCGTGCGGGTGCCGTTCATCCGACTGACGACGGCCATCATCTGCGCCACCCGCTGCAGGGTTGCGCTGGAGTTTTCGGCGGCATCCATCGCCGGCGTGAACGACCCCGTACTGCTCACATTCCGATTTATCGACGTGCGCGAGGCATAAGTCAAGCGACCGGGCCGCGTCCAGTGCGAACGCACTACCGGAGGTCGAGGAGCTCGCCGGCTCGATTTTGGTAGGCGGGGCAGACCATGTTGTGGTCGAGCTCGCCCTGCTTGGTCTTCTGCACCCACTGCACGACGGCGGCCGGCGATCCGGCGAACGATTTCGCGCAGGCGGCGGTCGCGGTGTCGACGGTGCCTGGGCCGGTGGCGTACCAGATCGGCAGCCCAGGGCTCCAGTCGCCGGCGATCTCTGCCCACATCTGCGGCGTGGAGTAGATGCCGACCCGTACGCCGAGCTGTTGCAGCCGGCTGGCCATCGCGTCGATGACGGACGCGTTCTGCTGGGTGGTTCCGGCCCAGGTGTTCGCGGTCTCCACGTCCAGCCACCACACCGCCGTACCGCGGCTGCTCTGGGCGTGCTCGCGAGTCACGGCGTCATCGGCGATCGACGTCCCGTACGCGACCGGGTCGCCGCTGCCGGGAAAGCCGCTGTTCACGTACACGGCGTGCCCGCTCTTGGTGACCGCCCACTTGAGCTGGTCGCCGACGCACCTGTTGGAGCTGAAGGGGTGTCCGCCGGTGATGCCCACGATGGCGAAGCCGCCGTCGGTCGGCAGCGCCTTCTTGCACTGCGGGTGCGAGACGTCGTATCCGAGCGGCGGCACGCTCGCGGCGGGTACGGCGGGCCACGGAGCCAGCTTGGGCGCGCCGGCGATCAACGGCGGCGGCGGGACGTACGCGGTGACCTTGCCCTGCTTGTGCACCGCGAGCAGGACCACCGCGACGACGACGGCGATGGCGCCGGCCGCCGCGAAGAGCAGCAGCGGAAGTCCGATCGCCCGAGCATGCCGCCTCGCCATCGACCCTCCTCCACGCTGCTCGCAGCTCGTCCTTGCTCGTGCCGCTGGGGTGCGGTGGCCCCAGTCTGCCTCGCCCGCTGCACGCGCTGCGAAAGCAAGGCCGGTTATGCTCGCCGGAGCGGCGGCTCGACGACGTCCGGCGACGTGCCGGGCGCACGGGCTAGCCCGCCGAGGAGGGTGAAGACCGGTGAAGAAGCTCGTGGTCCTGGTTCTTGCGGGCGCGGCCGGGTTCCTGGCGTGGCGCAAGGTGCAGGGCGATCAGGCTGAGCAGGACCTGTGGACCGAGGCGACCAGCGAGTCTGCTGACCTGCGCTGAGCTCGGGCTGCCCGCTCTGGCGACCCCTCTCAGGCCAGCGGAGTGAGTTGCGTCGTGCGCTCGTAGGCGGAGATCCAGGCGAGCAGGTCGCCGGCCGGCAGCGGCCGGGCCAGCACGTAGCCCTGCGCCGCGTCGCAGCGCATCGCGCCCAGGGCTGTCATGGTGAGCTCGTCCTCGACGCCCTCGGCCACCACGGCGAAACCAAGGTTGTGGGCAAGCTCGATGACCGAGCGCACGATGGCTGCGTGTGCGCTGTCAGCGAGCATGTCCGTCACGAAGGCTCGGTCGATCTTGAGCTCCTGCAGCGGCAGCCGCGACAGGAAGCCGAGCGACGTCTGGCCCTGGCCGAAGTCGTCGAGGCTGATGGGTACGCCCGCGGAGCTCAGCCGGTTGAGCACCGTGGTGGCGCGCTCGATGTCGGTGAAGAGCGCCGTCTCGGTGATCTCCAGGAGCAGCCGGTTGTTCGGGAGCCCGCTCGCCGCCAGCGCAGCCAGCACCCGGTCCGCGAAGGTCGGGTTCGACAGGTTGCGCGCCGAGATGTTCACGGAGACGCCGAGCTCGGATGCCGGCTCGCCCCAGTCGCGGATCTGCGCCAGCGCGGTCGCGATCACCCAGTCGGTGAGGGGGTCGATCAGGCCGGTCTGCTCGGCGAGCGGCAAGAACGCGTCCGGGTAGAGCAGGCCGTGCCGTGGGTGGCGCCAGCGGATGAGGGCCTCGACCGCCGTGACCGCGCCGTCGGAGAGCCGCGTCTTGGGCTGGTAGTGGAGGAGCAGCTCGTCCTCGGCCAGTGCGCGGCGCAGCTCGCCGACGACTGCGAGCCGGTCCGAGTCGTAGTGGTTCTGGTCGGAGCTGTAGCGCACCACGCCGGTGTGGCCAGCCTTGGCGACGTACATGGCGATGTCCGCGCGCTGCAGCAGTGTCTCCGGGTCGTCGCCGTCCTCGGGTGTCAGGGCGTAGCCGATGCTCGCCTCGGCGCTGAGCGGGAGGCCGGTGATCTGGACAGGTTCGGCGAGGGCAGTGCGCAGCCGTTCGAGTGCAGCCGTCGCCTCCTCCTCGTTGCGCGCGCGGGCCAGGATGACACCGAACTCGTCGCCGCCCAGGCGGGCGACCGTGTCCCCCGGCCGGATCGCCCCCGCCAGCCGCGCCCCCAGCCGGGCCAGCAACGCGTCGCCGTTGTGGTGGCCGAGCGAGTCGTTGACCTCCTTGAACCGGTCGAGGTCGATCACCGCGACCGCACCGACGCGCCCGGCGGGGCCGTCGGTGAGCTCGGCGATACGGCGGTGGAAGAGCCGCCGGTTCGGCAGGCAGGTCAGCGGGTCGTGCTCGGCGAGGTGCGCGTTGTCCTCGGCGTACTGCTGGAGCTTGCGGGTGGTCACCCGGGCGATCCCGGCGAGGACCAGGTAGAGCAGGGCCAGACCGATGGCGAGGTCCCGGTAGAGCGTGTTCAGCCCGCGGGTGATGTCGTCGTTGATCGGCTGGTACGGGAGGTACACCTCGAGCACGCCGATCCGTGTCTTCGAGGTGCCGTTGATGAGCGGGCGGTAGACCTCGACCACCTGGACGCCCGGGTTCCCGGTGTCGTTGGGATCGGTGTTCAGCCGGGTGAGATCGGTCTCGACGGCGCCGCCGGCAGCCGCCAGCGTGTCCGCCTCAGGCGTCTCGCCGAAGCCGGAGCCGTCCGCGGAGAAGACCACGTTGCCGTCGAGATCGCGGATCCTCAGGCGCAGGATCGTGCCGCGGGCGGCGGCGTCCTGGGCCACCTGGAAGAGCTGCGTCTGCTCCTGCGCGCTGAGCCCCAGGCGCAGGTCCTGGCCGAAGAGCAGCGGCTCGACGGCCGTGCTCGCGATCAGGGCTGACTCGCTCGTCGCCTCGTCGAGGCCGCGGCGGTTGGCCTCGCCACGGTAGGAGCCCGCCAGCACGAAGCCCAGGACCACCACCGGAACAAGCCCGACCGCAGCGAAGACCGCGAAGAGCCGGGTCGCCGTGTGCGGAGCAGTGGTTTGGGCAGTCATCCTCTTGTATCTCGGGAGAGTTCCCGTTGAACTGAATCGAGCGTGTACGAACCGACGCCCGAGCCGGTTGCGGCCCAGCAGGAGGAGCCGACGATGTGCCACAGCGACGAGAGCTCGCCCCCGGCAGCTGCAGGGGCTGTGAGCGCAGACGTCCACGGCGAAATCGAGCTCGTTGCAGCTGACGGCAACCGCTTCGCGGCGTACGCGGCCCGGGCGGTCCACGGCACCGGCCGCGGGGTGGTGATCATGCCCGACATCCGCGGGCTGCACGGTTTCTACCGCCAGCTGGCGGTGCGCTTCGCCGAGATCGGCGTCGACGCGGTGGCCGTCGACTACTTCGGGCGGACAGCCCGGATCGGTGACCGCTCGGAGGGCTTCGAGCTCCGGGCGCACGTGGAAGCCACGACCCCTGCGGGGATCGCTGCCGACGTGGCTTCGGGAGCTGCCTACCTGCGCTCGCCGGCCGGCGGCGGTGTCACCTCGGTGTTCACGGTGGGGTTTTGCTTCGGGGGCGGGTACTCCTGGCGGCAGTCGGCCGACCAGGAGGGGCTCTGCGGCGCGATCGGCTTCTACGGTCGACCGGCGCTGGCTGCAGACGCCATCGAGTCCCTATCGGCGCCGCTGCTCATGCTCATGGGCGGCGCGGACGCCAACATCCCCGTCGGCGACGTCGAGTCGCTGGCCGCTGCGGCCGAGCAGCGCGGCGTGACGTCCGAGGTGATCGTCTACCCGGGTGCGCCGCACTCCTTCTTCGACCGGACCGCCGGGGAGAACGTGGAGGCGTCGGCGGACGCGTGGGCGCGGATCCGGGCTTTCATGGACCGGTACGCTTGAGCCCTTCGGGGCCGTGCACGGGCCCCCCCGGGGACGTAGCTCAATTGGCAGAGCACTGCCTTTGCAAGGCAGGGGTTAGGGGTTCGATTCCCCTCGTCTCCACTCTCGACTGGCTCGTGTCGGGTGTGGGCGTCCCAGCACCCACTAACGAGCCAGGTGCTCGGCCTGGATCCGTCCCGATGTCGCGTCGTCGTACTCGGGTGGGTCCGCTGGACGACACAGCATCACCAACTCGTACCCCTGCGGCTCCATCCCCCGAGTCTGCCAGCGGTCGCCCCGCCGGGAAGGGCCGTGGCAAGATCGAGGGTGACACCCGCCGACAGACACCTCACCCACCTCCTCCAGGAGCCTTCGTGCCCGAGCAGCTCTTCGCCACCCTGCACACCAACCGTGGCGACATCCGCATCCAGCTGCACCCCGACCACGCTCCCAAGACGGTGCGCAACTTCGTCGACCTCGCCGAGGGTACGAAGGAGTGGACGCACCCCGGGACCGGGGCCAAGGCAGCGACACCGCTCTACAACGGGACGGTGTTCCACCGGGTCATCGAGGGCTTCATGATCCAGGGCGGCGATCCGCTCGGAAAGGGCACCGGCGGCCCCGGGTACCGGTTCGCCGACGAGTTCCACCCCGAGAAGACGTTCGAGCGTCCGTACCAGCTCGCGATGGCGAACAGCGGACCGGGCACGAACGGCTCGCAGTTCTTCATCACCGTGGCGGCGACGTCCTGGCTGAACTTCAAGCACACGATCTTCGGCGAGGTGGCCGACGCGGACAGCCGCGCAGTGGTCGACGCGATCGGCACGACCGAGACCGGCCGCGGCGACGTACCGGTGGAGCCCGTGGTCATCGAGACCGTCACGATCGAGCGCGTCGAGAGCTGAGACGAGCAGGTCGCAGCGAGGCAGGGGCGGTCAGGTGAGGCAGCCGTGAGCGAGGCGGCGCAGACGCCTGGGTCCGCGGACTCGGCTGCCCCGGTCTGCTACCGGCACCCGACCCGTGAGACGTACATCCGCTGCGTGCGGTGCGATCGGCCGATCTGCCCGGAGTGCATGATCAGCGCGTCGGTGGGGTTCCAGTGCCCGGAGTGCGTGGCGCGGGGGCGCAAGTCGGTACGCACGACGCGCACCGTCTTCGGCGGCAAGGTGCACGAGCGGCCCGGGCTGGTGACGACGTCACTCATCGTGACCTGCGTGGCGGTCTGGCTGCTGCAGATCGCGATCCCGTCGCTCACCGGCCACTTCGAGATCTTCGGGCTGGCTGTGGCGTCGGGGCAGTGGTGGCGGCTGGTCACGGCCACGTTCCTGCACCTCAGCATCATCCACATCCTCTTCAACATGTGGGGCCTGTCGGTGCTGGGGCGTCCGCTGGAGGCGATGCTCGGCCGGGTGCGCTTCGCGACGCTGTACGCGACCTCGCTGATCGCCGGGTCGACAGCCTCGTACGTGTTCGCGAGCCCGCTGGGCGCCTCTGCGGGCGCTTCGGGGGCGATCTTCGGGCTCGCCGGTGGCCTGATCGTGGTGGCCCGGCGGATGCAGTGGGACTTCCGCTGGCTGGTCGGCATCGTGGCGCTCAACTTCCTGCTGCCGTTCGTCGTCGGCAGCATCGACTGGCACGCACACGTCGGGGGCTTCCTTGCCGGGCTGATCGTGACGGCGGCGTTCACCTACCCGCCGAAGCCGCAGCGGGTGGCCGCGTCGGCGGCGGTCGTGGTGCTGGTGCTGGGGGCGTGCATCGGCCTCGTCACGTACCGCACGAACCAGATCCGGGAAGACCCGACGTACGGCAGCGTGTTCCAGCTGGGCGGGACGTTCCCCGACGGTGGGGACTTCCGTCCGGACACGTTCTAGCTCGAACGCACGCTGAGCTTGAACCAACTTCAAGGAGAGCCGCGATGAGAGACGCCGTGATCGTCCAGGCCGTCCGTACGCCGGTCGGCCGTCGGGGTGGGGTGCTGGCCGGGGTGCACCCGGTGGACCTGTCCGCGACGGTGCTGCAGGCGCTGGCGGCCCGTACCGGCATCGACCCGGTGGTCGTCGACGACGTGATCTGGGGCTGCGTGTCGCAGGCGGGCGAGCAGGCGTACAACATCGGGCGCAACGCGGTCCTTGCCGCGGGCTGGCCGCAGTCGGTGCCGGGGACGACGATCGACCGGCAGTGCGGCTCGTCGCAGCAGGCGGTGGCGTTCGCGGCCGCCGGGCTGATCGCGGGCCAGTACGACGTCGTGGTCGCCGGCGGGGTCGAGGCCATGTCGCGGGTGCCGATGGGTGTGGCCGGCACGGTCGGCGGGATGCCGTTCGGCGCGCAGCTGATGGCGCGCTACGCCGACGAGCTGGCCGAGGCCGGCACGCCCGTCTTCGACCAGGGTGTCGGCGCCGAGATGATCGCGGCCCGCTGGGGGCTGAGCCGCGAGCAGCTCGACACCTTCGCCCTCGAGTCGCACGAACGGGCGGCCGCGGCGATCGACGGCGGGCGCTTCGTGGACCAGATCGTGCCGGTGACCCTGGCCGACGGCACCGTCGTCGACACCGACCAGGGCGTACGTCGCGGCGGCACCCTGGAGTCCCTCGGCGGCCTCAAGACGCCGTTCCGGGCCGACGGTGTGGTCACGGCGGGCTCGGCGTCGCAGATCTCGGACGGTGCCGCTGCGCTGCTCATGATGACCTCGGAGAAGGCCGCCGAGCTTGGCCTGCGCCCGCTCGCCCGGGTACACACGAGCGTGGTGGCCGGCGACGACCCGGTGATCATGCTGACCGGACCCATCCCGGCCACCGCCAAGGTGCTCGCGAAGTCGGGTCTGCGGCTGGACGAGATCGCGGTCTTCGAGGTCAACGAGGCCTTCGCGCCGGTGCCGCTGGCGTGGCTGGCCGAGACCGGCGCCGACCCGAAGGCGCTGAACGTCAACGGCGGCGCGATCGCGCTCGGGCACCCGCTGGGCGCATCAGGGGCTCGGCTGATGACAACGATGGTGCACCAGATGGTGAGCAGCGGAGCGCGGTACGGGCTGCAGACCATGTGCGAGGGCGGCGGGATGGCGAACGCCACGATCATCGAGCGGCTGTGACGGTGCCGGTTGTCCACAGTGGGGACAACCGGTGTGGACAGAACTACACGCGTGTTACTTCCAGCGGGTGGCGGTGACGAAGCCGGCGCCGAGCAGGCCGAAGCCGATGATCAAGTTGAGGTTCCCGATGTTCTTCATGACCGGGACGCCGTCCGGCGAGATGTAGTAGACGACGATCCAGGCGAGGCCGAGCAGGAAGAAGCCGATCATCACCGGAGCGACCCAGCGGCCGCTCATCTTGGACGCCGCGGACTGGCCCTTGGGCGGCGGTGTGAACGGCGCCTTGCGGCGGATCCGTGACTTCGGCACGACGGACGCTCCTCCTGCTGGACCTGCGCGGCCGGGACACCTCGGCGCTGTGAGTTAGCGTAGACGAGGTGATCGGTTCCGCGTCCTCGCGCCACCCCTGGCGGGCCGGGGTACCCGTGGTGCTGGCCCTGGCCGGGCTCCTGATGGCCACCAGCGCGGCCACCGCGCGAGGCACCGACTTGCGCTCGGACCGGCGCTCGGACCTGGCCGACCTGATCCGTGAGCAAGCGGCCAAGGCTGCGGCTGGCGCCGATGCCGTACAGGGTCTGCGCAGCGAGATCGACCAGCTGACCGGGTCCAGCGGCGGCGACGACAGCCGGGTCACCGCGGCCCGCGCGACCGCCGACCGGCTCGCTGCGATCGCCGGGCTGACGCCGATGGTCGGGCCGGGCCTGACGGTGACCCTCAACGACTCGTCCCGCGACCCGGGTGCGCCGCTGCCGCCGGGGGTGTCGCCGGACGACCTCGTGGTGCACCAGCAGGACCTGCAGGCGGTGGTGAACGCGATGTGGGCGGGCGGCGCGCAGGGGGTCCAGGTGATGGACCAGCGGTTGCTGTCCACCAGCGCCGTACGCTGCGTCGGGAACACGCTGATCCTGCACGGCCGGGTCTACTCGCCCCCGTTCACGGTCACCGCGGTGGGTGACGTGGCGGGGATGCGGGCGGCCTTGCAGACGGCGCCGGCCATGATCACGTACCGGGAGTGGGTGGACGTCGTCGGGCTCGGCTACGCGGTGGTCAGCCACCGCAGCACGACGCTGCCGGCCTACTCCGGCGAGCTGGACCTGACCCGAGCGACGGTCCCGTGACCGGCGTCTCGCTCTATGCCGCCCTGTGGCGGCGGCTGCCCGGGCGCTGGCCGCTCAAGGTGGGGATCCTGGCGGTCGCGGCCGTCGTGATCTGCGTGCTTCTGTTCCTCGTGGTCTTCCCGTGGGTCGAGCCACGGCTGCCGTTCAACCACGTGACGGTGAACTCACCGGGTGGGGGAGGATGACCCCATGGACGCATCTGTGAGCCAGATCCGGCCGCGGTCCGACGGCCTGCCGGCCCTGCGGATCCTGGTCATCGACAACTACGACTCGTTCGTGTTCAACCTGGTGCAGTACCTGGGCCAGCTTGGCGCGGACCCGGTCGTACGTCGCAACGACGAGGTCACGGTCGAGGACGCGGAACCCTACGACGGGGTGCTGCTCTCGCCCGGGCCCGGTACGCCGGAGGGGGCGGGCATCTGCGTCGACCTCGTCACGCACGTGGCCGGGCGGATCCCGCTGCTCGGTGTCTGCCTCGGCCATCAGGCGATCGGGGTGGCGTACGGGGCGAAGGTGACCCGCGCCCCCGAGCTGCTGCACGGCAAGACCTCGCAGGTGCACCACCAGGGCGCGGGCGTCCTCGACGGGCTGCCCGACCCCTTCACCGCGACCCGGTACCACTCGCTCGCGGTGGACCCGTCGACCATCCCGGCTGACGTCATCGAGGTGACCGGGAGCACCGGGAGTGGCGTCGTCATGGCGATGCGGCACCGGACGCTGGACGTCGAGGGCGTGCAGTTCCACCCCGAGTCCGTGCTGACCCAGGGCGGGCACCGGATGCTCGCCAACTGGATGGTCCGCTGCGGCGAC
>JANYIP010000323.1 GCA_025361995.1 Streptomycetales bacterium
GCGGAACTTGTAGAAGAGCGTGATGCCCGGGCTGTAGACGCCTTGCTGGTCGGTGAGCCGGCCCTGCTCGCCCACCAGCGGATGCTCTTCGCCAACCTGCGCAAGCTGCCGTTCTCGCTGTTCCGCTTCGGGCCCGCCGACAGCGAGATCCGCGGCGACCACACGGTCCCGGTGACGATCCTGTCCCAGCTCACCGACCAGCAAGGCGTCTACAGCCCGGGCATCACGCTCTTCTACAAGTTCCGCGGGTACGACCAGGTGCCCGTCGACGACCAGTACGTCCCGATCTTCCTGCTGCGCAGCGGCAAGTGGCTGCTCGCCGGCGACCAGACGTCGAGCCAGGAGGACTACCGCTGGGTCGAGCCGTGGGACACCGAGCCGATCGTCGTCGGGACCGGGCACCACAGCCTCGTCGTCCTGTCCGCGTCTGATGCGAAGCGGCTGCCCGCGATGGTCGCCCAGGCTGACGTCGCGCTCGCGAAGGTCGCGGCGATGTGGCCGGTCGGCACCCACAACGCGATCCTGTTCGACACCAGGAACGTCGACGTGTTCGCGACGTACCTCGGGTCGAGCGTCCCGACCGGTGAGTACGACGGGATCACCCGGGCACTGGGCGCAGGTGCGAGCACCCGGGCCCAGGACGACCTGCGCGTAGTGGCGAACCCGAGCTATGACCCGCCGGGCTCCAGCGGCATCCCGGCCTTGCTGCGGCACGAGTTCACGCACGTGGCCAAGTGGGCCGACTCCTCCGACGGCACGCCGCTGTGGGCGACCGAGGGCATCGCCGAGTACACCGCGTACCGCGGCCACCCCACCGACCAGCGGGTCTCGGTGCAGATCGGCAAGGACGCGAGCAAGGGGCGGCTGTCCAAGACGTTGCCGACCACCAAGTCGTTCTATGCCGACGCCACCGCCTACTACGACTACGGCATCGCGTGGTGCACCTTCGAGTACATCTCAGAGCGCTACACGGAGACCAAGGTCAGGGCCCTGTACGAGGCGCTGGCCAAGGTCCCCGGCACGCCGGACTCGGCCGCCGAGCACGCCGCCGAGGGCAAGGCCTTCCAGTCGGTCTTCCACCTGAGCGAAGCGTCGTTCGTGAAGGGCCTGAACGCCTGGATCAAGCAGGTCATCCGCCCGGTCAATTAAACGGTCAGCCGGCCGGTCAGCCAGCTGGCACCGAGGCGACGCCCGGTGCGAGGAACCGTTGCCCGGTCACGCGTTCGGACACTCCCGAGCGGTCCAGCGACGGCGTGATGCCGCCGTTCCAGAACGCCCAGCCGCCGCCGAGGAGCAGGCACAGGTCGATGTCCTGCGCGGCTGCCACCACACCCTCGTCAAGCATGATCCGGATCTCCTCGGCAAGGGCGACCCGGGCCCGGTCGAGGACCTCGTCCGCGGTCAGCGGTGCGTCGCCGCGGGTCCACAGGGCAGCGACCTCGGGATCGACGACCGCCTTGCCGTCCTCCCACACGTACACGCCGGTCTTGCCGGCGGCGACCAGCGCCTGGAATCCGGGAGAGACCCCAAACCGGTCCGGGAACGCTTCGTGCAACGACTCGGCGGTGTGCAGGGCAACCGCCGGCCCGACCAGGGCCAGCAGGACCAAGGGCGACATCGGCATGCCGAGGGCCTCGACGGCAGCGTCGGCCACCACGAAGTCGGTGCCGGCGTCCACCGCGGCGATCACCTCGCCGAGGGCTCGCGTCACCAACCGGTTGAAGACGAACGCGGGGGCGTCCTTGACGAGCACGCAGGACTTCTTGAGCTGCTTGCCGACGGCGAACGCGGTGGCCAGCGTCGCGTCGTCGGTGCTCGTGCCGCGGACGACCTCGAGCAGCGGCAGGACGGCCACCGGGTTGAAGAAGTGGAAGCCGACAACGCGTTCAGGGTGCTCGAGCCCGGCCGCCATCTCGGACACCGAGAGGGAGGACGTGTTGGTCGCCAGGATGCAGGTAGCCGAGACGACGGCCTCCACCTCCGCCAGCACCTGCTGCTTGACCTTGAGCTCCTCGAAGACCGCCTCGATCACCCAGTCGGCGTCGGCGAACGACTCCTTGCTCGTCGAGCCGGTCACCAGGGCCTTGAGCCGGGTCGCCCGGTCGGGGCTGATCCGCCGATTGGTCAGCTGCGCGTCGATCTCGCCGTGGACGTAGCCGAGCCCGCGTGAGACCCGCTCCTCGTCGAGGTCGGTCAGGACGACGGGGACCTCGAGGCGGGTGGCGAAGAGCAGGGCCAGCTGGCCGGCCATCAGCCCCGCACCGACCACGCCTACCTTGGTGACCGGGCGGGCGAGCGCCTTGTCGGGGGCTCCGGCCGGCCGCTTCGCCCGCTTCTGGACGAGATCGAAGGCGTACAGGCCGGCACGCAGCTCGTCCCCCACCACCAGGTCCGCGAGGGCGACGTCCTCGGCGGCGAAGCCGTCGTCGCGGGAGGCTGTACGGGCGAGCGCGATGAGGTCCAGCGCACGGTACGGCGCCGGGGCGTGGCCGTGGCTGCGAGCGTCCGCGATGGCCCGTCCGCGAGCGAGCGCCGCGTCCCAGGCCTCGGAGGAGGTGTCGACGTCGGCGCGTACGACAGGTGTCGTACCCAGCAGCACGCGGGACGCCCACTCGATCGACTCCTCGAGGAAGTCGGCCGGGTCGTACATGGCGTCGGCGATCCCCAGCGCGAGCACCTGCTTCGGGCGAAGCTGCCGGTTCTGGCTGAGCGGGTTCTCGATGATGACCGTGACGGCACGGTCGGCGCCGATCAGGCGGGGGAGCAGCTGGGTGCCGCCCCAGCCGGGGACGAGGCCCAGGAAGCACTCGGGCAGGCTCACTGCAGCCGCGCCGGACGAGATCGTCCGGTACGTGCAGTGCAGCGCGACCTCGAGACCACCGCCCATCGCAGCCCCGTTGACGAACGCGAAGGACGGGACGGCGAGCTCGCCGAGGCGGCGGAACACCCGGTGCCCCTCGACGCCGAGACCGAGCGCCTGGCTGCGGTCGGTGACCAGCGAGACGCCGGAGAGGTCCGCGCCCACGGCGAAGACGAAGGGCTTGCCGGTGAGCAGCACAGCGACGAGGTCGTCGCGCGCAGCCACCAGGGCGAGGGCGGCATCGAGGCTGGCGAGCCCTCCTGGCCCGAAGGTGCTCGGCCGGGTGTGGTCGTGCCCGTTGTCGAGGGTGATCAGCGCCGCGGTGCCGGCGCCGTGCGGGAGCTCGATATCCCGGACGAAGGCGTGGGTGACGACCTCGTCGGGGAGTGCCGGTGGGGTGGGGGTGGTCATGCGACGTCCTCCGTGGTGGTCGCGCCTGCGCCCTGCCAGGCGGTGTTCTCCCAGATGACGGTCCCGCCCATGCCGAGGCCGATGCACATGGTGGTGAGGCCGTACCGGATATCTGGGTGCTCGGCGAGCTCGCGGGCCAGGTTTGTCATGAGGCGTACGCCGGACGACGCGAGCGGGTGCCCCACCGCGATCGCCCCGCCGCGCGGGTTGACCCGCGGGTCGTCGTCGGCGATGCCGAAGTGGTCCAGGAACGCGAGCACCTGCACCGCGAACGCCTCGTTCACCTCGAACCGGCCGATGTCGCCGATCTCCAGCCCTGCCTTGGCGAGGGCCTTCTCGGTGGCCGGCACCGGGCCGACGCCCATCACCTCTGGCTCGACGCCCGCGAACGCGAAGGCCACCAGCCTCATGTGCTTGGGCAGGCCCAGCTCGTCGGCGACGTCCTCGGCGGCGAGCAGGCAGGCGGTGGCCCCGTCGTTGAGCCCGGCGGCGTTGCCCGCCGTGACCCGGCCGTGCGGGCGGAACGGGGTCT
>JANYIP010000325.1 GCA_025361995.1 Streptomycetales bacterium
CCGCCCGGGACGGGCAAGACGACACTCGCGCACCTGGTGGCCAAGTCCGGGGACCGGCACTACGTCGAGCTCTCCGCGGTGACCGCGGGCGTCAAGGACGTACGTGCGGTGATCGACGACGCGCGCCGCGAGCTGGGTGCCAGCGGCCGCGGAACCGTCCTCTTCGTCGACGAGGTGCACCGCTTCTCCAAGACCCAGCAGGACGCGCTGCTGCCCGCCGTCGAGAACGGCTGGGTGACGCTGGTGGCCGCGACCACAGAGAACCCCAGCTTCAGCATCGTCGCGCCGCTGCTGTCCCGCAGCCTCCTGGTCACGCTCCGCCCGCTGGAGGAGGAGCACGTGCGGACGCTGCTCGAGCGTGCGATCCAGGACCCGCGGGGGCTCGGGACCACCGGCCTGAAGGTGACCGACGATGCCCTCGAGCAGCTCACCCGGCTGTCGGCGGGAGACGCGAGGTGGGGCCTGACGGCCCTCGAGGCGGCAGCCGGCGGGGCGCTCGAGGCCGGCGCGGACACCGTCGACGTGGCCGATGTCGAGCGGGCCGTGGACCGGGCCGCGGTCCGCTACGACCGCGACGGCGACCAGCACTACGACATCACCAGCGCCCTGATCAAGAGTGTCCGCGGCAGCGACGTCGACGCGGCCCTGCACTACCTGGCCCGGATGGTCGAGGCCGGGGAGGACCCGCGGTTCATCGCACGCCGGCTGGTCATACTCGCCTCGGAGGACATCGGCCTCGCCGACCCGTCGGCGCTGCTCACTGCCGTCGCTGCGTACCAGTCGGTGCAGTTGATCGGCCTGCCGGAGGGTCGGCTCCCGCTGGCCCAGGCCGTGATCGCGCTGGCGCTGGCGCCGAAGTCCAACGCCGTCGTCCTCGCGATCGGGGCGGCCAGCGCGGACGTCCGTGACGGCCGGGTCGGGCCGGTGCCCGAAGGCCTGCGCGACGCCCACTACGCCGGCGCCAAGAAGCTCGGGCACGGCGCCGGGTACCAGTACTCGCACGACCAGCCGCACGGGGTGGCGACACAGCAGTACCCGCCGGACGCGGTCGTCGGCCGCGACTACTACGTACCGACCGAGCACGGGGCGGAGCGCGAGCTGACCGAGCGGCTGGCGCGGCTGCGGCGGATAGTCCGTGGGACCCCGGGCGAGCCCCCGATAGGCTCGTGACCATGGAGTCAGCCGAGATCAGGAGCCGCTTCCTGCGCTATTTCGCCGAGCGCGAGCACACCGTCGTGCCCTCGGCGTCGCTCATCGCGGCCGACCCGACGCTGCTGCTGGTGAACGCCGGGATGGTGCCGTTCAAGCCGTACTTCGTGGGGGAGCAGGTGCCGCCGTACGTGCGGGCGGCCAGCGTCCAGAAGTGCGTGCGCACCCTGGACATCGAGGAGGTCGGCAAGACCACCCGGCACGCCTCGTTCTTCCAGATGTGCGGCAACTTCTCGTTCGGGGACTACTTCAAGGAGGGAGCGATCCGGCTCGCCTGGGGGCTGCTGACCGACCCCGTCGGAGAGGGGGGGTACGGCCTCGACCCGACCAAGATCTGGATCACCGTCTACCTCGACGACGACGAGGCGTCCGACATCTGGGAGCACCAGATCGGCCTGCCGAAGGAGCGGATCCAGCGCCTCGGCAAGGCCGAGAACTTCTGGTCGATGGGCATCCCCGGCCCGTGCGGCCCGTGCTCGGAGATCAACTACGACCGCGGCCCCGCGTACGGCGAGGAGGGTGGCCCGGCCGTCAACGGCGAGCGCTACCTGGAGATCTGGAACCTGGTCTTCATGCAGTACGAGCGTGGCGCGGGCAACGGCAAGGACGACTTCCCGATCCTGGGCGAGCTCCCGGCCAAGAACATCGACACCGGGATGGGCCTGGAGCGGATGGCCTCGATCCTGCAGGGCGTCGACAACCTGTACGAGATCGACACCAGCCGGGCCATCCTCGACCGGGCCAGCGAGCTGACCGGCCGGGCGTACCACACCGACCACACCGACGACGTACGGCTGCGGATCGTCACCGACCACGCGCGCACCGCCGTGATGCTGATCGGGGACGGCGTCACGCCCGGCAACGAGGGCCGCGGGTACGTGCTGCGCCGCATCATGCGCCGTACCATCCGGTCGATGCGGCTGCTGGGTGCCCGCGAGCCGGTGTTCGGCGAGCTGGCCGACGCGAGCATCGCGGCCATGACCCCGCAGTACCCCGAGCTCGCGCCGCTGGCGGGGATGATCCGGGCGGTCTGCGTGGCCGAGGAGGAGTCGTTCCTGGCCACCCTGGCCGCCGGGACCAAGCTCTTCGACCAGTTCACCGCGGAGCGCCGCGACGGCCTGACCGAGGTGCCAGGGGACGTCGCGTTCAAGCTGCACGACACCCACGGCTTCCCGATCGAGCTCACCCTGGAGATGGCCGAGGAGAAGGGGCTGTCCGTCGACGCGGAGGGCTTCCGTCGGCTCATGGCCGATCAGCGGCAGCGGGCCAAGGCGGACGCCAAGGCACGCAAGGGTGGTGCCGCCGACCTGACGCCGTACCGCGAGCTGGTCGCGGCTGTCGGGCCGACCGCGTTCACCGGCTACGACGAGGTCGTCAGCGAGGGCACGGTGCGCGGCCTGCTGGTAGACGGCGTGCCCGCCCAGTCCGCCGCCGCCGGCACCGAGGTCGAGGTCGTCCTCGACCGGACGGCCTTCTATGCCGAGGGCGGAGGCCAGCTGGCGGACGAGGGCCAGCTCCGGCTGGCCAACGGGGCCCTGCTCGAGGTGTTCGACGTACAGAGCCCGGTCCGCGGACTGATCGTGCACCGGGCCCGCGTCCTGGACGGCGAGGCCGAGGTCGGCGCGGCTGCGGAGGGCGTGGTGGACACCGAGCGGCGGGTGGCTATCTCGCGCGCGCACACGGCGACCCACATGGTCCACAAGGCCTTCCGCGAGGCGCTCGGCGAGACCGCGACGCAGATGGGCTCGGAGAACTCTCCCGGTCGGCTGCGCTTCGACTTCCCGAACTCGTCCGCCGTGCCGGCGTCGGTGCTGGCCGACGTCGAGCAGCGGGTCAACGAGGTGCTGCTCGACGACCTCGCGGTCACCGCCGAGATCATGAGCCAGCCCGAGGCTGTCGCGCTCGGCGCCATGGCACTCTTCGGCGAGAAGTACGGCGACCGGGTACGGGTGGTGAGCGTCGGCGACTGGGCCCGCGAGCTGTGCGGCGGCACCCACCTGCGACGCACCGGCGAGCTGGGCGTGGTCAAGCTGCTCGGCGAGTCCTCGGTCGCGGCCGGGGTACGGCGGGTCGAGGCGCTGGTGGGTGTCGATGCGTACCGGTTCCTGGCCCGCGAGCACCTCCTGGTGAGCCAGCTCTCGGAGGTGCTGAAGGCGCGTCCCGAGGAGCTGGTCGAGCGGGTCGACGGGATCCTGGTCCGGCTGCGCGATGCTGAGCGCGAGATCGACAAGTCCCGGGCCGCCGCCGTGCTCACCCAGGCGGCCGAACTCGCGGCCCGGCGCAGCGATGTCAACGGCACCGCCCTGGTGGCGGAGCTTCTCCCGACCGGCATCCGCCCGGGCGACGCGCGCACCCTCGCGCTCGACATCCGCGGGAAGGCGCAGCTGGCCGGGCCGAGCGTGGTCGTGCTCGGTGCCCCGGACGGCGCCGGCCAGATCGCCCTGGTCGTCGCTGCGAACTCGGCTGCGGCCGCCCACGGAGCCGGCGCGGGGGCGGTTATGGCGGTGCTGGCCAAGGCGCTCGGCGGCAAGGGCGGCGGTACCGACGACGTTGCTCAGGGCGCCGGCAAGGGCGACCCGACCGACTTCGAGCGCGCGATGATCGACGTACGGGCTCTGCTCGGGTGAGAAGCGGCGCGAGGCTCGGCATCGACGTCGGGTCGGTCCGCATCGGGGTGGCCACCTGTGACCCGTCGGGGTCGGTCGCCACCCCGGTGGAGACCGTGCGCCGCGGCGCCGGGGACCTGGGCCGGCTGGGCGAGCTCGCCAGGGAGTACCAGGCGGTGGAGTTCGTCGTCGGGCTGCCGCTGTCGTTGTCGGGTGCGGCCGGCAAGGCCGCTGCAGCGGCGCGTGAGTTCGCGGTACGCCTCGCGTCCGCAGTGCCGGTCCCGGTCCGGATGGTCGATGAGCGGCTCTCGACGGTCGACGCCACGCGTACGCTGCGAGAGTCCGGACTGGCCGGGAGGCGGCACCGCTTCGTCATCGACCAGGCGGCTGCTGTCATCATTCTCCAGCACGCGCTGGACGCCGAGCGTTCCACGGGGATCCCGCCCGGCGTCCCCGTCGACCAAGGTGAGGCATGAGCCAGCTCGGACTCGGGATGACCACCGTGACTCAGGGACCGCGCGGCTCCGGCCGTCGCCGCGGCGGGCTCGCGGTCCTGCTTGCCTTCGGGGTGGTCCTCGGCCTGATCGCCGTCGTGGTGCTCGTCGTGGTCCGCTGGTTCGCCACCTCACCCGACTACGTCGGCAACGGGCATGGTGAGGTGATCGTCCAGATCCGGATCGGCGACAACCTGGACACCATCGGCCAGACCCTCGAGAAGTCGGACGTCGTCCGCAGCGGCTCGGCGTTCGTGGGCGTGGCGGCCGCCGATCCCAACGGCCAGAACATCCAGCCGGGCAGCTACAAGCTGCACTTCCAGATGTCCGCCGCCGCCGCGCTGTCGCTGCTGCTCGACCCGGCTGCCCGGATCTCTTCGCGGGTCACCATCCCCGAGGGTCTGCGACTCGACTCCACGGTCAAGCTGCTCGCCAAGGCCACCGGGCTCCCGGTGGCGACTTTTGACGCCCTGCTCGCGCAGCCGGGGCCGCTGGGGCTGCCTGCCTATGCCGGCACCAATCCCGAAGGGTTCCTGTTCCCGGCCACGTACGACGTGGAACCCGGCAACACCGCGCTCGGCGTGCTGACCGCGATGGTCAAGCGCTTCGACCAGTCGGCGACCAAGGTCGACATCGCGCACCGCGCGGCCGCCGTCCACCTGACGCCGTACCAGGTGGTCGTGCTGGCGAGCATCGTGCAGGCGGAGGGCACGCCGGCGGACTTCTCGAAGATCGCGCGGACGATCATGAACCGGCTGGCCATCAAGATGAAGCTCCAGCTCAACTCGACCGTCAACTACATCCTCAAGAACGGCAAGGCGCAGCTCTCGACGAGGGACATCGCGATCAGGTCGCCGTACAACACGTACCTGGTGACCGGGCTCCCACCGGGCCCGATCAACTCCCCAGGTGAGGCCGCGCTCGACGCCGTGCTCGCCCCGGCGGCCGGCAACTGGCTCTACTTCGTGACCACCAACCCGGCCACTGGCGAGACCAAGTTCACCAACTCGTACGCCACCTTCTTGACCTTCAAGGCCGAGCTCAAGGCGAACGGCGGATGACCCGCGCGGCGGCGGTCCTCGGATCGCCGATCGCCCACTCGCTGTCACCCGCGCTGCACCGAGCCGCCTATGCCCACCTGGGGCTGGACTGGACCTACGAGGCGCGCGAGTGCGACGTCGCGGCACTCCCGGGCCTGATCGCCGGGCTCGGACCCGAGTGGGCCGGACTCTCGCTGACCATGCCGCTGAAGGCGGCGGTGCTGACGCTGCTCGACGACGTCGACCCGGTCGCCCGGCAGACCGGCGCCGCCAACACGGTGATCCTGCGCGACGGGCGACGGTACGGCGCCAACACCGACGTCCCCGGGCTGGCCGCCGCGCTCGCTGAGCGCGGCATCGTCGCGACCGGGCCGGGGTCGATCCTCGGCGGGGGTGCCACCGCGCGCTCGGCCGTCGCGTCGCTGGTGAGCGCGGGCTGGACCGACATCACGGTGTACGCCCGCCGTCCGGACGCCCTTCCCACCGGGTCGGCGAACGTCCGGGTTCGCAGCTGGGCGGACGCCCCGGCCGGGCTCAGCGCCGCCTTGGTCGTCGCGACCGTGCCGGCGGGTGCTGCGGACGGCCTCGCCGATGCCGTACCCGCCCAGCCAGGCACGCTCTTCGACGTGGTCTACGACCCCTGGCCGACCGCGCTCGCCGCACGATGGGCGGAGCGTGGGGGGGCTGTGCTCGGTGGGCTGGACCTGCTCGTCCACCAGGCGGCGTTGCAGGTCATCCTGATGACCGGAACGCAGACGGCTGCGGCCGAGCTGGTGCCGGTCATGCGGGCCGCCGGCGAGGCAGCCCTGGCCGCCCGGGCGGGTTGACCCCTCCCGCCGCTCAAGGCCCGGCACGGACCCGCCGAAGCACCACCAGAGGACGCCGGGGAACCGGGGTTCCATCCGGCGCTAAGAGGGTGCGTGATGGCGGATCTGTTCCACTCCCACAGTCGATCGTCCCGGCTCGACCGGGTCCTGTCCGACCTGCTCGGTCAGGCCCCCGAGCTTCAGGCCGCCGCTGTGGTGTCCTTCGACGGACTTCCCATGGCGTCGGCGCTGCCGGTCGGCATGGACGAGGACCGTGTCGCCGCGATGAGCGCGGCACTGCTGTCCCTCGGCGAGCGTGCCGCCGAGAACTTCGGCCGCGGTTCGCTGTCCCAGGTCTACGTCGAGGGCGAGAACGGGACAGTCTTCTTGGTGTCCGCGGACGACGAGGCCGTCCTGGTCGCCGTCGGGGCCAAGGGCGCAAAGGTCGGCCTGCTGATGTTCGAGGTCCGACGTTCGGCCGCCGGTGTCGCTGCGGCGCTGCGCGCCGACGACGCGGCCATGGAGGACGTCTCGGATGTGCTCGCCGACGTCGTCCTCGACGTGCCGACCGTGCCGACCGTGCCGCTCGTGGCGACCGCTCCGGAGCGGGTCGAGCCTGCGGAGCCCGCGTACGCCGAGCCCGTCATGTCCGCGCCGACCCTGCACGTCGTCGAGAGCGGCCCGATGAGCGAGCCGGAGCCGTACATCTACCCGGTGCCGACCGCCCCGAGCGAGCCAGCCCCGGCGTACGAGCAGCCGTACGCGCCGTACGCCGAGGAGGGCGCTGCGACCGCACCGCCGTCGGGACCGCTGTCGCCGTGGGGGAACCCGATGATCGGTGCCCCCGTCGAGAACGGCTGGCCCAAGAACGACCTGAGCAGCTGGACCAGCTACGCCCCGGGCCAGCAGCCGCCCAGCCAGCCGAACGGCGGCTCGGACAACTGGTCCTGAGTCGGCACGTGGAGTAGTTGACCCGGAAACCACTGACGAAGCGACGGGACGAGACGTGAAACTCGAGGGCTCACTCGATGCCTTCGGCCTGCCAGACATCTTCCAGCTGCTGAGCTTGACGAAGAAGACGGGCGGGCTGCATCTGCG
>JANYIP010000343.1 GCA_025361995.1 Streptomycetales bacterium
CCCACGACGACGCCCTGGCCGCGATCGCCGAGCTGGACCCCGAGGTGGTCCTGTGCGACGTACGTCTGCGCGGCACCAGCGGACTCGACCTCTGCGCGGCGCTGCTCCGGGTCGACCCGACCCGCAAGGTCGTCTTCCTCACCGTGTACGACGACGAGCAGTACCTCTTCCAGGCCCTGCGCGTCGGGGCGTCGGGCTTCTTGCTGAAGCGCGTCGACGGCCATGAGCTCGTCGGCCACCTGCGCGCCGTCCGTGAGGGGGAAATCGTCATCGACCCCACGCTCGCTGGCCGCGTGGCGGCCTCAGCCGCCCGGATGAGCAGCGGGGAGTTCTGGCCGGGCGCTCGGCTGAGCCTGACCCAGCGCGAGAGCGAGGTGCTCGCACTGCTGGTCGCCGGGCTGTCCAACCGCGCGATCGCCGCCAAGCTGGTGGTCAGCGACGACACCGTCAAGACGCACCTGCGTGCCCTCTACCGCAAGCTCGACGTCGCCGACCGCGGCGGTGCGATCGCGGTGGCACTGCGCGAGGGCTTGTTCCATTGACCGGTCCGACGGCGCTGCCTGCCGAGCTGCTCGCCGCGGTCACCCGGATCGTCGGCGGCGGCGGCGCCGTCGAAACACGGCTGCCTGAGCTGGCACGGCTGCTCACCGAGCACTTCGGCGCCGACGGCTGCATCGTGTACGGCATCGACTCAGCCGCCGACGAGCTCTACGTGTCGGCCGCGCACCCGCCCCCTGGCGACGACACCGCGACGCTGAGGCTGCCGCTCGGATTCGGGGTGACCGGTCGGGTCGCCGCCGACGGGATCCCGGTCGTCCTGGTCGACGACGAGCCGCGCAACGCGGTGCACCGGGCGCTGCTCGGCCTCGCCGACGGCCAGCCCGTGTCGCGCGTGTGCGTTCCCGCGCTCAGCCCTGACGACCGTACTTGGGCAGTCGTGGCGATCCACTGGCGTACGCGGCGGGACTTCAGCCAGGCCGAGGTGGCACAGGCGCAGTCCCTGGCCCGCCTGGTGGGCCTGCGCCTGCAGCGCGACGCCGCGCTGCGCGAGGCCAGCGAGCACCGGAGCGCCTGGGAGGGTCTGGTCGCCGTGACGGTGTCCGCGCAGGAGGCCGAACGCCGCCGGGTTGCCGCCGACCTGCACGACGGGGTCACCCAGGCCATCGCAAGCCTCGCCTTCCACCTCTCAGCGGCCGAGGTCGCACTCACGGAATCCGAGCCGGAGTTCGCCCTCGAGCAGGTCCAGGCCGCCCAGCAGCTGGCCGACCTGGCGTTCACCGAGGCACGTACCGCGATCGCCGGCCTTCGGAGCCCGGTCCTCGACGACCTCGGCCTGGCCGCCGGCCTGGAGAGCCTGGCGCGCTCGGTCCCGCAGCTGGTCGTACGGGTCGAGGCCGCCGACCTCGACCTGCCCGAGCACGTCGCGACCGCGCTGTACCGCATCGCCCAGGAGTCGATCCAGAACGCGGTGAAACACTCGGGGGCCGCGGCCGTCTTCGTCCGGCTCGACCGGGTGGACGGCGCTGAGCCGGCAGTCCTGCTGGTGGTCGGCGACGACGGGCGTGGCTTCGACCTCAGTCAGCGCTCGTACACCCCCGGCGACGGCCCGCCCGAGCCGAGGTACGGGCTGGTCGGGATGCACGAGCGGATCCAACTGCTCGGCGGCCGGCTGACCGTCGAGTCGTCGGTGGGCTCTGGTACGACTGTGCGAGCGGTGGTCCCGTTGCCCGTGGAGGACTGAGATGACTGTCGTGCTGCGCGAGGTCGAGGACGCCGACCTGCCGATCCTTTTCGTCCACCAAGGCGACCCGGTCGGTTCCGAGATGGCCGCGTTCCCGTCGCGCGACGAGGCCGCGTTCATGGCGCCCTGGGCCAAGATCCGGGTCGACCCGTCATGCACGCCGCGGGCCGTGCTGGTCGACGGGGAGTGCGTCGGCAACATCGGCAGCTTCGTCATGGAGGGCAAGCGCGAGGTCGGCTACTGGATCGGGCGCGAGCACTGGGGCCGCGGCTACGCGACCGCGGCGCTGACGGCCTTCCTCTCGATCGAAGTGCAACGTCCGTTGTACGCAGCGTGCGCAGAGCACAACCTCGGCTCGGCGCGGGTGCTGGAGCACTGCGGCTTCACCTATGTGGGGCCCGAGCCCGACCACATGCGCGCCTACCGCCTGGACGCCTGACGGCTCAGAGCTGGGTGCCGGCGTCCGTCTGGGCGGAGGCGAGCTGGGAGGGGGTCAGGAACAGCGCGCCAGCCAGGTCGGCACCCCGCAGGTCGGCGCCACGCAGGTCCGCACCGATCAAGTCGGCCGTACGGAGGTCAGCACCCCGCAGGTCGGCGCCGATCAGCAGGCAACCGCGCAGGTTCGCCCCGCGCAGGTCGGCACCTTGCAGGTCCGCGCCCGCCAGGTCGGTGCGACTGAGGTCCACACCCGGATGGCCCGCCCGCGCCAGCTCGCTGGCTCGCAGCAAGAGGCCGTCGACACCGGCCCACAGCTCCGGGAC
>JANYIP010000344.1 GCA_025361995.1 Streptomycetales bacterium
GGCCCAGGCGGTCCACCCGCGCGAGGCGGTGCCCTCCTTGCGGATGTGCGGGATGTCCACCCGCGGACCGACCGCGGCAAGCATGGCCGGGAGCAGGGTGAGCACGACAGCAACGCTGCACAGCGGGATCAGCATGCCGCCGAATCCCATGCTCCGGAGCAGGGGCACCGGGATCACGACGAGTGCGATGAGGCTGATGGCGACGGTGACGCCGGACGCGAACACGGCGTGGCCGGCGGTCCGCAGCGAGATGCGGACGGCTTCGGGGTTGTCATGCCCGTGCGCGATCTCCTCCCGCCAGCGCGACACGACCAGCAGCGAGTAGTCGATCGCCACGCCCAGGCCGACCAGGGCGATCAGGAACTGCACGACGAAGCTCACGTCGGTGAAGACCGTCAGGAGAAGCACGATGAGGAAGGTCGTGAGGATCGACACCGCGGCGATGAGCAGCGGGACGAGGGCGAGGAGCGAGGCGAAGACGAACGCGAGCACCGCCAGGGCGCCGACCGCACCGATCAGGGTCTCCTCGAGCACGCTCGGACCGCTGTTGTCGCCACCGCCCGAGGCGAGCTGGGCGTAGCCGGTCAGACCACCGGTGAAGCCGTGCGACTGGAGCTGCGCGTCGAACGTGTCCTGGATCGGCTTCTGGTTGGGGTCGACGAACCCGTTGGGCTGCGGCTCGTAGATGACGCCGAAGGTGGTGCGGCCGTCCTTGCTGATGAACCCCTTGTCCTGGGTCTGGGAGTAGTCGACGACGCGCAGCCCAGGGAACTTTCGCAGGGCGTCGTAGACCGCCTGGACTGCGGCGGCCGAGCCCGCGATCGTCTGCCCTGGGGGAACCGTCACCACCGGGATGTACGCGGCCTGCGCATTGGCGCCCTGGTAGGACGCGATGATCTTCTGTTGAGTCTCGTAGCCTTGCTGCCCGGGGAGCGAGAAGTCATAGCTCAACCGGTTCGGAACCGCGCCGGACGCGCCCATCCCGGCCACGAACATGACGACCCAGAACGCGAAGACCCACCGGCGGTGAGCGAGCACGAACGAAGACAGCCGTTCCATCGGGACTCCTCGGACAGCGGGTGTGGACGGCTGGCAGCCTAGCGAGTCGGTGTGACAGCCACCCCTTGAAGCGAGGTTCCGCCAGCGCAACAGGTTGCACGATCAGGTTGCAGCAATCAGGTGACGGCACTATGGCGGCCCCAAGGTCCCGGGCCGCCATAGTGCCGTCTGACGATTGTTCTACGGGGCCGGGCAGGGGTTGTTCGGCAGTATCTGCTGGAAGTCGTTGAACGCGCTCTTGGTCGTGCCGCCCAGTTCGGGGTAGGTGACCGCCAGCAGTGGCCCGTACTGGGCCAGCTTGCCGTAGTTGTTCGTGCTGAACCCTGGGACGTCCTGCCCGATGGTGAAGGCGCAGCCTCCTAGGGCGGTTCCGCTGCTGTACCAGGGGTAGAAGGTCGCCGGTGTTCCGTCGTCCGTCGGCGGCGTCCTGGTGCAGTGTGCCCCGGTGGTGCCGTCGCAGGTGGGGACGGTTGACTGCTCGATCGCTGGCAGGTCGGTGTTGAAAGCCAGATGCTCGTACTGGACGTTGTAGTTCGGGCCGGTCTTGGGGCTGGTCCAGATGGTCGGGCTCGGGGTGTCCGGCGTCCCGTTGGGCCAGTCGTGCTGGTAGGACGTGCCGTCGTAGCCGATGTTCGTGGCCAGGCAGCCACCGATCTTGATCAGGGTCGAGGCCGAGCCCGGGAAGCAGCCGACGTCGTCGAAGCTGTCGGCCTTCTCCCTGTCACCCGGAGCGCCCTCGCGGCCCACGCAGCTGCCGGTTGCTGGGTCGACCTTCGTGCAGTAGTCGAAGTGGCCGATCTCGGTGTCGATGGCCACGTTGTACGTCGCCGCCGCCCACGGGACCGTTGTCTTGGGGGAGCTGGTGGAGTACATGGGGTGGAAGTCGTACGGCAGGTTCGTGCAGGTCGTGCCGGTCGGCGCGAACTTGACCTGACCGAAGCCGTTCTCCGCACTGGCGGTCATCTTGCCGACGGTGCCGGTCGTCGTGTCCTGGACGACGGTCTCGAGGCCGTGGGCCGTGTCGTGCAACGTCACGGTGTAGTGGTCCCCGGGGTTGAGGAATGCGACCTTGTTCGGGTCCGGCATGCCCGACTTGACGACATCAAAGTTGATCGGGTTCGGGGGCCCTTGGGTCTTCCCGTTCTTGGTCAGGTACGCGAAGTTCACGTACTCCAGCCCCGTCCTGCTGGCGCATGTGCTGTTCAACGTCTGCTGAGTCAGCGGGTTCTTGGAGTAGGAGTCGATGTTCATAGCCACGCACCACTGTGTTGCGGAGCAGGAGAACCCGTTGAACTGCTGCACGTACCCGGGTGGGTAGAACTGCAGTTCCATGAAGGCGGTCCCGGGGTGGAACGGGCTGCCCGCCGTGGCGATGTTGGCGTCGGAGTCCGGGATGCACGACTTGACGGTGTTGGGATAGGACTGCGTGTCACACATGGCCATCCCGAACCAGAAAGCCGCATAGAGCTGGAAGTCGTAGGAGTGCTTGCCCGGCACGTTGGTGGCGGAAGGCTCCTTCGGCAAGATCCCGGAGTATCGCATCTGATTGCCTGACCCGGGCACGCTCGAGTCGAACAGCAGCGACGGCTCGTCGTGGCCGACGTAGTGTCCGAACGCATCGTCGGAGTCAGCCACCTCCGTACACAGGTATCTGGTGTTGCTGCAATCGATCCCTCGCGGCACGCTCGCCGCGCCGGCCGCAGCGCCGGCGGATACCGCTGGCATCCCCAACGCCACCGCCAGCGATCCAGCAGCCACCGCGACCACCCACAACATCGGCTTTCTCACAGCTCCACCCGCCCTTTTGAGGTCTCCGGAGACGGCCGGGCTTCGTGAGCCCGGACGGTCGAAACAAGGACAACCTAGGCCCCCCCAGCAGCCGCGTCGAGCCCCCTGCGGCGATCAACCGGTGACGTCGTGTGACGGCGCTGTCTGGCTCTCCGATGCGGTCTTCCGCGGACGCAACCAGGCCACGAGGGATGCGTCCAGCATCGATTGCATCCCGGCGGCGTCAGCCTGGGCTGGGGAGCCGGCGAAAGACTCGTTCGTCTCTGCGTGGATCCCATCGGCGACGGGTGTGAACAGCCATTCGTGCACGCCCGTGATTCCGCCCGCGGTGCCACCCCACAGGATCCGGCGGTGGAGCTCCACCGCGTACAGGGTCGATGAGACGGGGAAGCCGTAGCTCTCTCAGTCGAACACGGCGCCAGCAGTGAAGGCGCCGTCCAGGTGTGCGGACGTCATGTCGGAGTTCCAAGCGGTCCAGCTGTTGACGTCGACATGAAGCGCCCACACCGACGCGAGCGGTGCCTGGATGTGGATGTCGTGACGGGCGACCACAGGTGCGCCCAGGTCGACCGAGCTCGGGTCAGTCAAGCGATTAATAGGGACGATCACGGTGCATCCTCGTCTCGGTTGCCAAACGGAACGATGCCGTTCCGTCTTGCACGCCGTAGCTAGGGCGCGAACGGAACGCAACCGTTCCGTCTCGACTAGAGTGGACCCATGGGTAGCGACAAGGCGGTGAGGAGGACGGTTGCCCCTCGGCGACCTCTGCAGGACCGTGTCACAGCTGCGATCAGCACAGCGTTCTTCGAAGAGCTGGCCGAGGTCGGCTACGGCCAGATGTCCGTGGATGCGATCGTCAGGCGCGCCGGCGTGGGCAAGGCGGCCGTCTACCGGCGCTGGCCCAACAAGACCGCGATGGCCGTCGCCCTCATCGCCAAGGCGGCGGTGACCGAGCAGTCGGTCCCCGACACCGGAACCCTGCATGGAGACCTCGTCATGCTCATGTCCCACCTGAGCACGGCTCTGCGCCACCCCCTGGCCAGTCGCGTCATCCCCGCAGTGGTCGCGGAGGCGGGCCGCGACCGGAAGCTCGAACTCGTGCTGCGCGAGACGGTCGAGGCACCGCGACGGGCACGCGTGGCCGGGATCCTGCAGCGTGCTGTCGGACGCGGTGAGCTCCCGAGCGACTGCGATGTCGAGCTGGCCCTCGACCTTGTAGCGGGTCCGCTCTACTGGCGACTCATGGTCCGCCGTCGCGACCTGGATGCCGCGAGCATCGTGCGACTCGCCGATGGTTTGGTCGCGGCCATCGCAGCCATCAGGCAGGACGGGTCGTCCGGCGCGAGTTGACCGTTCCTCGGAATCGTCCCCGAGCGCGTACCGTCGTGGGTGTGACGCCGGATGAGATCGCTGACCTCGCGCACCTGCGCCGGGCGCGCGACCTGATGGACCGCGAGTATGCGCAGCCGCTGGATGTCCCCGCGATGGGGCGTGCCGCGCTGATGTCGCCGGCGCACTTCTCGCGCAAGTTCCGTGCGGCGTACGGGGAGACGCCCTACTCGTACCTCATGACCCGTCGCATCGAGCGGGCGAAGGCGTTCCTGCGGCAGGGGATGTCGGTCACCGACACCTGCATGGCCGTCGGCTGTACCTCGCTCGGCTCGTTCAGCTCGCGCTTCACCGAGATCGTCGGCGAGAGTCCGTCGCAGTACCGTGCGCGCGACCACAGCGACCTCGAGGTCGTGCCGTCCTGCGTGACCATGGTGGCCACGCGACCGCGGCGTACGCGCCTCACGGTCTGATCGCTTCCGGCGCGCGCTGGGCAGGATCTGAGAAGCACGCGACGGGTCAGTGCTTCTAGGCTCGTGGCATGACAGTCACCGTCTCAGCCATGTTCATCCCCGTCCACGACCCCGACGCCGCGCTGGTCTTCTACCGCGATGCGCTCGGCCTCGAGGTCCGCAACGATGTCGCCTCGGGCGGGTTCCGTTGGGTCACCGTCGGCGCTCCGGGGCAGGACCTCGACATCGTCCTGTCCCAGCCGCACGGCGGGCGCTCGCAGGCCGAGGGCGACGCCCTCCTGACGCTGGTGACGAAGGGGTCGCTGCAGGCTGCGATCTTCCGTACCGACGACCTCGACAGCACCTTCGAGAAGGTACGCGCATCCGGCGCCGAGGTGCTCCAGGAGCCGACCTCTCAGCCGTGGGGAGCCCGCGACTGCGCGTTCCGCGACCCGTCAGGCAACCTCGTCCGCATCGCACAAGCCTGACCCGTCGCCGCCGACCGGGTGGCGTCGTTCCCGACACTTCACCTGATCGTAGGGGCGAAGCCTGGGACTGTTTGTCCCAGCCACGCCAGCGCCATCGGCAGCTCGGCCACCCAGACACTCACGCGATGTCCCACTTTCGTGAGGATCAGCGTGCGCACCGCCATCGGCGCTTGCACGGCGGTGAGGAACGCCGCAGTCGACTCCCACGAGACGGGGTCCAGCCGCGAGGTTTCGAGCCAGATCGCCACCGGTGGCGGCGCACGGCGGGCGAGGCCCGCGAGGTCGTACCGGTCCAGGGCGATGCTGCCCGGAGCGATCGGCTGGTAGGACCCGAAGAACTGTGGGTTGAAGTATCCGCCGAAGACGACCGCGGCCGCATAGCGGTCGGGGTGCAGCATGGCTGCCATCGCCGCGCACCAGCCGCCACTGGAAAGACCCATGGTGGCCCAGGAGGACCGGTCGGAACGGACCCGGAAGTGCCGCAGGACCCAGTTCGGCACGTCGACCGTCAACCAGGTCTCGAGCTTCGGGTAGCCGGCCGAGCCATTGACGCACTCGGAGTCGCGGCCGGCCGGGACGGAGGTCTGCGGGGATACAACGAGCAGGTCGGCCAACCGGTGGACAGTCGCTAGGTGGTCGGCTGGACCGCTGATCCCGAGACCGTCGATGAAGGCCCCTGGCGTTCCAGGCCAGCCCTGGAATGTCTCGAGAACCGGGTACCGCCGGGCTCGTTCGGCGCGGGCGTCGTAGTTGCGTGGCAGCTTGATGAGGACCTGCGCCGTGACCCCGCTTTCGCGACCGTGGACGGTGAAGGCGAACTCACGGCCTGAACCGATCCCTGTCGGCAGCACGCTGATGGCGCCATCGATCTGCCCCGCGCTCCCCAAGACTTGCGCGGCGGCCGCCTGAGCGGACCCGCCGCGCACGTCAACCTGTGGCGCCGGCGGGGGAGCTCCGCTCAACGCCCCCGCGAGATCCTGCCAGCCGGCGAAGAAGCCGAACGCGTTGTTGAGCAGACTCCCCGCGAGCAGCAGGACCAGCGCATTGACGAGCACCAGCATCCCGAGCCGACCGATCACTTCGCGGGCTCGGCGTCGCGCAAGCCGCGGCCACAGCAGCACGGTCGCAGCGACCGCACCCAGCGCGGCGGCGACGAGAAGCAGCTGGAAGGGAACGCCGGTCAGACTCACAAGAAGACCGACGAGTTCGCGAGCCTTCGGGTTCCCGGCCGGCTACCGGGCGCTGTGCTAGACACGTGGTCGTCCTCCCCAGCAGCGAGAGAAGAGCGCGGTGAACCAGAGCGACGACGCATACGGCTGGCCGGGGTTGCCCTACCTGGCATTCCGGACGCCCGAAGCCATCGCGATCAACGGCCGCGTGGACAAGGCTGTCTGGCAGGCCACGGCGCCCACTCCGAGATTCGTGGACATCGGCAGCGGTGCGCCTGCGCCGCTTGCCACGTTCGCCCGCGTCCTCTGGGACGACGAGTCGCTCTACGTCAGCTTCGAGGCTCAGGAGCCGCTGGTCAGTGCAGTCAGCACTGAACGGGATTCGCTGCTGTTCTTCGAGAACGACCTTGAGGTGTTCATCGACGGGGTCGATTCCTACTACGAGCTGGAGCTCAACGCACTGGGCACGGTGTACGAGGTGTTCTTCATCTGGCGTGATGCGTATCGTCCGGGGTCGGGTTGGGACGTGCCGAAGTTCGACGTGCACTCGCCGCGGACGCACAGCTTCGGCGGCGACCACAGCTTCACGGCCGGCAGCTTCTGGACGGGGAACCACCCACGCGGGACTCGGTGGGCCTTCCTCGACTACGACCTCCCAGGCCTGCAGGTCGCTGTGCACGTCGACGGCCAGATCAACAACCCTGACCACATCGATCGAGGCTGGAGCGCCGAGATACGCATCCCGTGGACGGCGCTGACCGACCTGGCTCACGGTCGGGCGCTCCCTCCTCGCGCTGGCGACCAGTGGTCGATCTTCCTCGGCCGCTTCGAGCGGCTGGCGACCCGTACCCCTGGAGAATCGATCGGGCTGGGTTGGGCGGCGAGCCCGCACGGCGTCAACGACACTCACCTGCCGACGTCATGGACTCGCGTCACCTTCGACAGTCGGGCCACTGGCAGCGTGAGCTGATGGTGGTGATGCACGGGGGGGTAGTGGGACGTAGCGGTGGACGTGCCGGTGCTCATGGGCGTGGGAAAGCCCGGGACGGCTACCACGCGGGGACAAACAAGGTCATGGCCGATACGGCGCTCCACACGCTCGCGGCCCTCCTCGATTGAGCTGCTAGGCAGTGCGTGGTGGCGGGTGCCTCTACGGTGGAGCGTGTGCCAACCAGGACTCGAGTGGATGCGTTGACGGCGGAGCCGGCCGGTCCGCTCGACGGCGTCCGCATCCTTGACCTGACCCGGCTGCTGCCTGGGGGAGTGCTGGGTGCGCTGCTCGCCGACCTGGGCGCCGACTTGGTGAAGATCGAGGAGCCGACCACCGGCGACTACATGCGCTGGAGCGACAAGCGGATCGGCCCGGAGTCGGCGGCCTCGTGGATCATGGGGCGGGGCAAGCGCTCGCTGGCCGTCGACCTCAAGCGGCCGGAGGGCGTCGCGCTGTTCCTGCGACTGGCGCAGAGGGCCGACATCGTCGTCGAGGGCTTCCGGCCGGGGGTCAGCGAACGGCTTGGCATCGGCTATGACGCTCTCGCCGCAGTCAACCCCCGCATCGTGTACGCCTCGCTCACCGGCTATGGCAGCGACGGCCCGATGCGCGATGTCGCCGGACACGACATCAACTACATCTCGTACGCGGGGGTGCTCTCCATGACCGGGCCGCCGGGTGGACCGGTCTGCCCGCCGGGTGTCCAGGTGGGAGACCTGGGCGGCGCGACGATCCTGGGGGTCGGTCTGCTCGCCGCGCTCTTCGCGGCGAGCAGGACCGGGCGTGGCTCCCGGGTCGAGGTCGCGATGTACGACGCGGCCCTGGCCTGGACGTCCATCCACGCCGGCGAGCTGTGGGCGTCCGGCGAGGTCCCGCACCCCGGGCAGATGCTGCTGAACGGGCAGTACGCCTGCTACAACGTGTACGCCTGCGCGGACGCGAAGTTCTTGTCGGTGGGCGCGCCGGAGCCGAAGTTCTGGGCCACCTTCTGTGTTGCCATCGACCGGCCGGACCTGATCGAGCGGCATCGGGACCCGAACGCTCTCGCCGAGGTGGCGGCCGTGCTCGCCACCCGGACCAGGGACGCTTGGGTCGAGCACTTCGCGTCGGTCGACGCCTGCGTGGCTCCGGTGCTCGACCTCGGCGAGGCGCTGGCGTACCCGTTGGCCGCGGAGCGCGGGATGGTGCAGCAGGCCCGGCTCGACCGCACCGGTACGGCGACAGCGCCCACGCTCGGTACACCGATCCGCTTCGACGGTCGGATCCGGGCGGTTGGGAGCCCGCCACCGGGCTTGGGCGAGGACACGGTGGCTGTCGCCCTCGAGGCCGGGCTCGACCGGGGCGAGGTCGATGCCCTGCTCGCAGCCGGTGTCCTGCAGCAGGCCGATACCACGCGTACCCCTCGCTCGTGCTGATCCGCCCGATGCTGGCCACGACTGGGTCGCTGCCGCCGCCGGTGGAGGACGACGCCTGGGCGTACGAGATGAAGTGGGATGGCGTCAGGGCCGTCCTGTACGTGGCTGACGGCGCCGCCCGGGTGCTGACGCGGAGCGACCGAGACGTGACCGGGACCTACCCGGAGATGTCGACGATGGCCGCCTCGCTCGGCTCGCAGGAGGTTGTCCTCGACGGCGAGATCGTGGCTTTCGACGGCACCGGACGGCCCGACTTCGGTGAGCTGCAGCAACGGATGCACGTGGTGTCGCCGGCTGCAGTGCAGTCGCTGGTGGCGACGGTGCCCGTCAGCTTCTTGGCCTTCGACCTTCTCCAGCTCGCAGGGAAGTCTCTGCTCAAGGTCCCGTACGAGCAGCGGCGCGAGCTGCTCGAACGGTTGGAGCTCGCCGGTCCGCGCTGGGCGACTCCGCCGGCCTTCGTGGGGGACGGCGCGGCTGCAGTCGCTGCCAGCCAGGGCCAGGGACTTGAGGGCGTCGTCGCCAAGCGGCGCACCTCGACGTACGCCCCCGGCAGCCGGTCCCGTGACTGGCTCAAGATCAAGAACATCCGGACCCAGGAGGTCGTCGTGGGTGGCTGGCGGCTGGGCGCGGGCAGCAGGGCCGGCGGGATCGGATCGCTCCTCGTCGGGGTTCCTGGGCCGGACGGGCTTGCGTACGCCGGGCACGTCGGCACTGGATTCAGCCATGCCGGACTCGCGCAGCTCCTCGCCGCGTTGGCTCCACACGTGCGCGACGGCTCCCCGTTCGCCCAGCCGTTGCCCCGCGCCGACGCCTTCGACGCGGTGTGGGTCGAGCCGAGCCTGGTCGGTGAGGTGGGCTTCGCCGAGTGGACCAAGGACGGGCGGCTGCGTCACCCCACCTGGCGTGGACTGCGCGGGGACAAAGGGCCGAGCGACGTCGTGTGGGAGCGTGAAGTCCTCTAGCGCGCCAGGACCAGTCCGGACCCTGCTGCCTCGCCGCCTCGTGATTGTCTGGCTGAGGGAGACGACGAGGAGTCGATGACGCACCGCCGCTCGAGACCGGGGACTGTGAGTCGCTGCAGCGGTTGTGCCGCACCGCCGCGCACGAGCTGCTGGGTTCCGGGGCGCGGTCAGCGTGATGACGGAGCTCGGCCTGCCGGCGATGGCGGTGGCGTCCGACCCGCGTACCGAGATGATCGAGGAGCTGCAGTCCACCCTCGGCGAGGGGCCGTGCCTGGTCGCGTTCCACTCGCGGCTGCCGGTGCTGGTTCCTGACTTCGAGCTTGAGTCTGCGCTGCGCTGGCCCGGGTACAGCCCTGCGGTGCGAGCCCTCGGGGTCCGTGCCGTCTTCGCCTTCCCGCTGCAGGTCGGGGCGGCCCGGCTCGGTGCCTTCGAGGTCTTCTGGGTGGAGCCGGGGCCACTGACACCAGCGGCGCTCGAGTCGGCACTGAGCTTCGCGGAGGAGGCCACGAGGACGCTGCTCGACGGGCAGGAGATGTCTGGCGACGCCGCCACTCCCGGCGGGATGGCGGATGCCTCGGACGCACACCTGGTCGTCCATCAGGCCCAGGGGATGGTCATGATCCAGCTCGGTGTCAGCCTCCCGGCGGCTCTGGCCCGGATGCGCGCCTACGCCTAGTGACCGAAGTCTGGGCGCGGTGGCGCGACATCGTGGCCAGGACCGTCACACTGGAGCGCGACGCGTGAGGGACGACGAGAACCGGGGAGGAAGACGATCATGAGTACGCTCTCAGCCGAACGCGTGGCGGAAGTGTTCGTCGAAGCGGCAGACACTCTCGTCGACGAGTTCGACCTGATCGAGTTCCTGCAATGGTGACGGACCGCGCTTCCGAGCTCGTCGGGACCGCGGCGGTCGGCCTGCTCCTTGCCGCTGCGCCCGGAGTGCTGCAGTTCATGGCGGCGTCGAACGAGAAGTCCCAGCTGCTCGAGCTCTTCCAGGTCCAGGCATAAGAAGGGCCGTGCCAAGACTGCTACCGCGAGGGCGTGGCCGTGACGAATGCCGACCTGCGGGAGGCCGCGGACCGGTGGCCGCAGTTCGCCCCGCAGGCGGTGGCCGCCGGGTTCCGGTCCGTCCATGCCTTCCGGCTGCGGTTGCGCAGGGACGTGATCGGAGCGTTGAACCTGTTCGGCACAGACGCTGGACTGATCGATCCGGTGGACGCCGCGATTGTGCAGGCGCTGGGCGACGTCGCGACCATCGGGATGCTCCAGGAGCGGGCGCTACGTCGGGGTGAGGTGGTGAGCGAGCAGCTGCAGAGCGCGCTCAACAGCCGCATCGTCATCGAGCAGGCCAAGGGCGTGATCGCCCAGATCCACGCTGTCAGCGTCGATGAGGCGTTCCAGCTCTTGCGCACCTACTCCCGCAACCACAACGTGCGCTTGGGCGCCGTCGCGCGTGCGGTCGTCTCCGACCCGTCGGCTGTCGCAGGGCTCACGTCTCGCCGAACGGTTCTGCCGTCTGGACTTCACTCGGGTGTGGTTGCCCTAAGCCTGGACATCGCTCAGCCGCCGGCTGGCGTCGCCACCATCGGCGGGCTGTACCAGCGGGCCGCGCAGCGCGACTCCCAGCTGCCGCAGCAGGTCCAGCTCGGTGGCGACCGCCGCGTCGTACTCGTCGTCGGGCCTGCGTCTGCTCCCGGGGGCCGAGGTCTCGGAGTCCACTACCTGCCGCTCGGGTCGGAGCGATGCGACCACGGGCCCGAGCCGTACGTCGCTTGAGACTGCGTCGCTCGTCCTCGGAGAGACCACCCCAGATGCCGAACTCCTGACCCGAGTCCAGGGCAGCGCAGGCACTCCCGGTGGACCGGGCAGGCCGCACAGACGGTCTGGGCCAACCGCAGCTGCCGGACGGCCGCGACGCTGGTCCCGATCGGGAAGAACAGCTCGGGGTCCACGTCGTGGCAGGCGGCGCTGTGCCGCCAGTCGCCGGAGGGTTCTCCGTGCTCGCCCGGGCGGACTCGAGTGAGCGCAGCACCCATGGCTGGGGATTCGGTCATCCGGAACGGCCGCCTCCGCGCGAAGGGTGACAGCGGCTAAGGAGTGCAGGGTCCGGACAGATCCAGGCTCGCTCGAGGTTCGAGTCTGACACGGAAGACCGTCCGAAGGAAGGGTGCCGATCCCGGTTCGCGCCGCCACTACGCTCGGCCCCATGCCTGTTTTCGACCTTCCGCTGGACGAGCTACGCACCTATGCCGGACGCAACCCTCGGCCCGAGGACTTCGACGTGTACTGGGCTGATGCGCTGGCTGAGCTGGCGGCTGTCGACTCTGACGTCGGGCTGGAGGCGGTGCCGCACCCGGCCGCGTACGCGGAGTGCTTCGACCTCACGTTCACCGGTGTACGCGGGGCCCGGGTGTACGCGAAGTACCTCCGGCCGCGAGGCGCGCCGGCGCCGCACCCGGCGGTGGCGATTTTCCACGGGTACTCGGGGAGCAGCCCTGACTGGTTCCGGCTGCTGCCGTACGTGGCTCAGGGGTTCTCGGTCGTGGCCTTGGACTGCCGCGGCCAGGGCGGGCGCTCGGTCGATGTCGGGGGCGTCCGGGGCAACACCCTGCACGGGCACATCGTGCGGGGGCTCGGGGACGACCCGCGCAACCTGGCGTTCCGGCAGATCTTCCTGGACTGCGTGCAGGTGACCCAGATCCTGATGACGCAGCCGGAGGTGGACGCGGCTCGCATCGGCGTCACGGGTGCGTCGCAGGGTGGTGGACTGACGCTCGCGTGCGCCGCGCTCGAGCCGCGAGTCAAGCTGGCCGCGCCGGTGTACCCGTTCCTGACGGACTACCTGCGGGTGTGGGAGATGGACCTCGCGACCGACGCGTACGAGGAGCTGCGGGACTACCTGCGCCGGTTCGACCCGACCCACGCGGACGTGGCGACGATGTTCCGTACCTTGGGGTACATCGACGTGCAGCACCTGGCGGTGCGGATCCAGGCAGAGGTCTTGATGGCGACCGGGCTGATGGACACCGTGTGCCCGCCGTCGACGCAGTTCGCCGCCTACAACAAGATCACCGCGCCCAAGCGGATGGTGCTCTACCCGGACTTCGAGCACGAGACGCTGCCTCAACTCGACGACCGCATCCTGGCCTTCTTCGCCGTCGGCCTCTGACGCACCCGCTGCCCCATATCCCCGCTCACCCGGGGTTGATCTTGAGAGATGTTCCCTGCTATCGGCGTGTCGAGGGAACATCTCTCAAGATCAATCCCGGGGGTTGGGGTTGGGGTTGGGGTTGGGGAACAGGGCGCGGAGGGTTTCGAAGACTGCGGGGTCCTCGATGGTGGGGGGTACGGGTTCGTCGCGCCCGTCTGCCAGGCCGCGCATGGCCTTGCGCAGGATCTTGCCGGACCGGGTCTTGGGCAGGCCGGCGACGACGTCCACTTTGCTGAAGGCGGCGACGGGACCGATCTGCTCGCGTACGAGGGCGACGAGCTCGCGCGCGATCTGCTCGGGCGGCGTCGTCACCCCGGTCTTGAGGACGACCAGGCCGCGGGCCACCTGCCCCTTGAGTGCGTCGGCAACGCCGATGACAGCGCACTCGGCGACGGCCGGATGGGCGGCGAGGACGGCCTCGATGGCGCCGGTGGAGAGCCGGTGGCCGGCGACGTTGATGACGTCGTCGGTACGCCCCATCACGTATACATAGCCGTCGGCGTCGCGGTACCCGCCGTCCCCGCTGGAGTAGAAACCGTCGAAGGCGCTCAGGTAGTCCTCCACATAGCGGTCGTCGCCGTGCCATAAGGTCGACAGCGTCCCCGGCGGCAGCGGCAGCCGCAGCGCGATCGAGCCCTCGGCGTCAGGGCCGAGCTCACCGCCGGCGTCGTCCAGGATGCACACGTCGTAGCCAGGCATGGGCACCGAGGGCGACCCCGGCTTGATCGGCAGGTCGGCGCTGTGCCCGCCGAGTCCGCCGAGTCCGCCGAGCCCGCTGAGTCCTTGAGGGTTAGCGCAGATCGGCCAGCCGGTCTCGGTCTGCCACCAGTTGTCGACGACGGGTAGGCCGAGCCGAGCGGTGGCCCAGTGGTAGGTGTCCGGGTCGAGCCGCTCGCCCGCAAGGAAGAGCGTCCGCAAGCTTGAGGTGTCGTGGCGCGCGAGGAGCTCGCCGTCGGGGTCGTCGCGCTTGATCGCCCGGATCGCCGTCGGCGCGGTGAACAGCCCGGTGACGCCGTGCTCGGCCACGACCCGCCAGAAGGCCCCGGCATCGGGCGTGCCCACCGGCTTCCCTTCGTACAGGAGGGTCGTCGCCCCGAGCAGCAGCGGCGCGTACACGATGTACGAGTGGCCGACCACCCAGCCGACGTCGGAGGCAGCCCACCAGACTTCGCCGGGCTCGACGCCGTACACGTTCCGCATGGACCACGTCAGCGCGACCGCATGGCCGCCGTTGTCGCGCACGACACCCTTGGGGCGCCCGGTCGTGCCTGAGGTGTAGAGGACGTACAGCGGGTCGCCCGCACCCACCGCCGCGCAATCCGCGGGCTCAGCGGTCGCCATCGCGGCGTCCCAGTCGACGTCGGCCGCGGTGACCGACCCGGACGGCAGCTGGCTGCGCTGCCGCATGACGAGGTGGTCAGGGCGGTGGGTGGCGCGTGACAGCGCGTCGGCGAGCACCGGTCCGTACGCCACCAGCCGGGTCGGCTCGATCCCGCAGGACGCAGCGACGACCACCCGCGGCTCGGCGTCATCGATCCGGGTGGCGAGCTCGGGCGCCGCGAACCCGCCGAAGACGACGCAGTGGACAGCGCCGAGCCGGGCGCAGGCGAGCATCGCCACGACGGTCTCGGGGATCATCGGCATGTAGACCAGGTCGCGGTCGCCGCGGCCGACGCCGAGGTCGCGCAGGACGCCGGCGAACCGCGCGACCTGGTCGAGCAGGTCGGCATAGGTCAGGGTCGTCACGGAGCCGGTCAGCGGGCTGTCGTGGATGATCGCGGCCTGCCCGCCGCGGCCGTCGCGCACGTGCCGGTCGACGGCGTTGTGGCAGGTGTTGAGCTCGCCGCCGGCGAACCAGCGCGGGAACTGCGGGAAGCGGGCGTCGGTGCGGTCGAGGACGGCGGCCGGCTGGACGGTCCACTCGACCAGCCGGGCCTGCTCGCCCCAGAACCCCTCAGGGTCGGCGAGGCTGCGCCGGTATACGTCCTCGTACGGCATGGCCACAACGTACGGCTTCCCGCGCAGATCCGGCCGGTCCGCGGGCAAGGTCGGGACCTTGGTCCTGCCTCGGCCAGGACGCCGGCCCCTGCTCAGCGGACTTCGGGTCGAGAAGGCTGGAGATCCGCAGTACGAGCAGGAGGCACATCATGAACGCACGGCAGGTCGTGGTCGGGTTCGACGGCTCGGAGTCGAGCCGTCTCGCGCTCACCTGGGCGATGCGAGCCGCCAAGGCCCGTCGGCTGCCCGTCCTCATCGCCCACGTCGGCGTCGCGGGTATCGCGTCGGTCGGGGCCTCGCACGTGCTGGCCGAGGGTACCCACGACGCGCTCATGCAGGCTGAGCAGGCGATGCTCTCGCAGGCCACCCACGAGGCTCGCCTCGAGACCCCCGGGGTCGAGGTCAGCTCCACCATCGTCACCGGCATCCCGGTCGACGCCCTGCTGGGCCTCCTCGGGGACGCCGAGCTCGTGGTCGTCGGCTCACGCGGGCTCGGCTCCTTCACCGAGATCCTCGTCGGGTCGACAAGTTTGCAGCTGGCGACGTACGCCCCGTGCCCGGTGATCGTCGTGCGGTCGACCGACTATGTCGCGCCCGGACCGCACGCAGGTCGCATCGTGGTCGGTGTCGACGGGTCGAGCGGTTCGGCGCAGGCGCTCGAGCTGGCCTTCGAGGAGGCGTCGCTGCGCGGTTGCGGGCTGACCGCGGTGTACGCCTGGGAGGTCCCGTCCTTCGAGGCGTACGGCTGGCTCAGCGTGCCGCCGCCGCAGAACGTCCTGCCGATGTACGAGCGCGACGCCCGGCTGGTGCTGGCGGAGAGCCTCGCCGGCTGGGCCGAGAAGTTCCCCGACGTCGACGTGCACCGGGGCGCAGTGCACGCCGGCCCGCTCGCTGCACTGGTGGCGGCGTCGGCCGGCGCCGAGCTCCTCGTGGTCGGCTCACGCGGGCTGGGCGGGTTCCGCTCGCTGCTGCTCGGCTCCGTCGGCCACAGTGTGCTGCACTACGCACACTGCCCGGTGGCCGTCGTCCGCTCGACGAGGTAGCCCGCCATGCGAGCCGTAGTGGTCTTCGAGTCGATGTACGGCAACACCCCGGCAGGTCGCCGAGCGCATCGGCGACGGGCTGCGCCAAGCGGCTATCGAGGTGACGGTCCTGCCGGTGAGCCTGGCCACCCGCGACGCGCTGGAGTGGGCCGACCTCGTGGTCGTCGGTGGTCCGACGCACGCCCACGCGCTCAGCCGGCCCAGCACCAGGAGGTCGGCGCTGGAGCAGGCAGCGGCGCGGCCTCGACGCCGAGCAGGTCGACGGTGCCGTCGGGCTTCGCGAGTGGTTCGAGCGGCTGTCGAACGTCCGTGACGTCGCAGCCGCGGCGCTCGACACCCGCCTCGACGCTCCGAAGCTGGTGACCGGCCAGGCCTCCCGCGGGATCGCTGTCCGGCTGCGCCGGCACGGCTTCACGGTGGTCACCGACCCGGAGAGCTTCCTGGTGGACAAGCGCACGGCGCTCGTACCCGGCGAGCTCACCCGGGCTGTCGCCTGGGGGCGCAGGCTTGCCGAGTTGCGCCGCGCGCCGGTAGTTGTCTGAGCCGGGGTGATGCGGCGCGGGGCCGAGCCTGGTTCGATGCGTGAGGGACTCCTTAGGTCCCGCTGGCGGATGGTCCGCCCATTTTTCGACGGAGGTTGCTGTGCCGCTCCTGGACGACTCAGCCTGGCAGGGCAAGATCTACCTCGACGGATGGACTGCGGGGTCGGGGGAGCCGTACCCGGTGGTGTCGCCGTCGACCGGGGAGCAGCTCGGCATGCTCGGCAGCGCGACTCCCGCTGACGTCAGTCGGGCCTCGGCCCGTGCGGCCGAGGCCCAGCGCGGGTGGGCGGCGCTGCCCTACAACGAGCGGTCTGCGGTGCTTCGCCGGGCCGGCGACCTGTGGCACGCGAACGCCGAGGAGATCACCGGCTGGCTGATGCGCGAGACCGGGGCGATCGGGCCGTTCGGCGGGTTCCAGGTCATGACGTCGGCCGAGGAGTGCTACGAGGCTGCGGCACTGGCGTCCGCGCCGTACGGCGAGCTGCTGCGGTCGTCGCAGCCGCGGCTGAGCATGGCTCGCCGGGTGCCGGTGGGCGTCGTGGGGGTGATCGCGCCGTTCAACGTACCGACGATCTTGTCGATCCGCGCCGTGGCTCCGGCGCTGGCTCTGGGCAACGCCGTCATCCTCAAGCCCGACCCGCGGACGGCGATCAGCGGGGGCGCGGTGCTGGCTGAGATCTTTGCCCAGGCCGGGCTGCCGGACGGCCTCCTGCACGTTCTCCCCGGTGGGGCGGATGTCGGCGAGGCTCTGGTGATCGAGCGAGCGGTCCGCGTCATCGCGTTCACCGGGTCGACGAAGGCGGGACGGGCTGTCGGTGCGCTCGCCGCCCAGCACCTCAAGCGGGTGCACCTCGAGCTGGGCGG
>JANYIP010000350.1 GCA_025361995.1 Streptomycetales bacterium
GCATCGCCCTCGATGACCGACTGGAGGGCCAGCGCCGACTCGTCGTCGTAGCGCGCGGCGCCGCGCAGCTTGCCGAGGTCGAAGGTCTGGTCCTGCAGCGCGTGGGTCAGCTCGTGGACCAGCGTGTACTCCATCGACGGCGTCCATCTGCTGCCGCGCACGACCAGCCTCGTCGTCTGGTCGTCGTAGAAGCCGATCACGTTGGACGCATCGGCGGCGTTCTGGGCCTGGTCGAACGCGTCTGGGTTGGCGACCAGGCCGAGGGCGGCGAAGGTGGTGGCCGTGTCGTCGGGGTCGGCCTTGTAGTCGTACGTGTCGCCGCTGCTGTTGCCGGTGCTCTCGAGGGCACGGACGAAGTCGGCGTCGGCGAGCACCTCGGCCTTGGGCTGGGTCTTCCAGGGCAGGCCCCGGTCGCGCGCGACGAACGCGGTCAGGATTAGCAGCTCGGCCTCGATCTTGGCGCGGGCCGCGGTGAGGTTCTGGGCTTGGGCAGCTGAGCTCTGGGCGGCGTGCGTGCCGACGTACACCGCCGACCCCACGACGATCAGGACGAGCGCGGTCGCGGCGGCCACCACGGCGACGACGAGACCCCGGCGGCTGCGCCTCGGCGGGCTCGGCTGCCCGTACTGTCCGTGCTGCTGCTGGTGCGGGATGTACGGGTAGGCCGGCCGGTACTCCGGGCCAGGCGGCGCCCAGACGTCGTGCGGCGGCTGGTTCGGGAGGGGACCCCCAGGTGGCGGGGCCCCGTCAGACATGCTCGGGACGCTAGCAGGCCTGCGCGCGGGTAGCCTGAAAGACGTGGACGACGAGCCGGGCGCGGGGGAACCCACGCTGGAGGCGCGCCTGGCCTCAGCGGTGGAGACAGTCGTCGAGCCGCCGGGCCTGCCGGTGCCGCGCTGGCTCGGGCTGCTGTTCCTCCTGCTCGCCGCGCTGACCCTCGGGTGGGTCGCCGAGCTCTGGGCGACGCTTCCCTACCGCGACGTGTCGGCGCACTACCGGTTGGCCTGGGTCGGCTTCGACGCGATGCTCGCCTCCGTCCTGGGTCGGACCGGCTGGCTGGCGTGGCGGGGTCGCGACCACGTCGAGCTGCCCGCGGTCGCCGCGGCGACACTGCTCGTCGTCGACATGTGGTTCGACATCGTCACCGCGTCGCACCCGAGCGACCGCGTCCTGGCCATCGTCTCGGCCGTGCTGGTGGAAGTTCCGCTGGCCCTGCTCTGCCTGTGGATCGCGCGCAACGCCGAGCAGGTACGCCGGCGCAGACTCAGCTGGGCCCTCCTCGTCGATCCGCGGTCCCTGCGCCGCTAGGCTGCGCCCATGCTTCTGACACCCCTGGCCGCCCTCCTTGCCGAGGAAGCGAGCAAGAACGCGACGCCCAACCCGCTCGCGGTCGGGTTGACTGCCGGCGGGATCCTGCTCCTGCTCCTCATCGTCGTGACCCGCTTCAACAAGGACCGCTAGCGGGTCGTCCTGGCAGCCGGGTTGCTCGATCGAGCGGTGGGTCTCGCGCAGGACTTGCGCAAGGCGGGGGTCCCGGTCTCGCTGGCCGAGTCGCTGGACGCCGTACGGGCGATGAGTGCCGTCGGGCTCGCCGATCGCGAGGTGCTACGGGTGGGGCTCGCGTCGGCGATGGTCAAGCGGGCCGCGCACGCGGTGGCCTTCGACGCGCTGTTCGACCTCTGGTTCCCCGCGCTGATCGGCGATCCGAGCGGGCGTGCGGGTCCGGCAAGCGGGGACCGTGAGCGGCTGGCTGAACTGCTGCTGACCGGCGACGACGCTGCGCTGCGGCGATTCGCCCAGGAGGTCGTGGGCAGCCTCGGGCGGGCCGAGTCCCAGCCGGGGCGCCAGTCGTTCTTCGCGTACCGGGTGCTCCGCGAGCTGGCGCCCGAGACGCTGGTCGCCGGGCTGATCGAGGCACTGCTGAGCGGCGCCGGCACCGAGCGGACGCCGTTCACCGAAGAGGTGGCCAGGCGCACGGTGCGCAACCGGGTCGAGCGCTTCCGGCAGCACGTCGACGCAGACGTCCGTCGGCGGCTGGCCCAGGAGCGAGGCATCGAGCAGGTACCGGCGACCGCCGTACCGCCGCTGATCGAGCAGGTCGACTTCCTGCGTGCCTCCCGCGACGACCTGGCCGCCATGCGGCGTCAGGTGCACCCGCTGGCGCGGCGGCTGGCCACCCGGCTGTCGGCACGTCGACGGCTGGGACGGTCCGGGCGACTGGACATGCGACGGACGGTCCGCGCGTCGCTCGGAACTGGCGGGGTGCCGGTGGTCACCCACAACCGGCCCAGAGCCGCCCACAAGCCCGAGCTCGTAATCCTGTGCGACGTCTCGGGCTCGGTCTCCTCCTTCGCCCACTTCACGCTGATGCTGACCTTGGCGCTGAACGAGCAGTTCACCAATGTGCGGGTCTTCGCGTTCATCGACGGGTGCGACGAGGTGACTCGCTTCCTCGAGGGCACCGACGACATGATCGAGGCGCTGGCCCGGATGTCGCGCGAAGCGCGGCTGGTGTGGTTCGACGGCCACTCCGACTACGGGCACGCCTTCGAGACCTTCGACGAGAAGTACGCGGCGGCCATCACCCCGCGGACGTCGCTGCTGGTGCTGGGGGACGGCCGGACCAACTACCGCAACCCGGCGCTGCCGGTGCTCAAGCGGCTGGCGGCGACGGCTCGGCACGCGTACTGGCTGAACCCGGAGCCGCGGGCGCAGTGGGGGAGCGGCGACTCGGCCGCGCGTACGTACGCCGAGGTCATCGAAATGGTCGAGTGCCGCACGGTTGCCCAGCTCGAGGAGTTCGTACGCAGGCTGCTGCCCGTCTGAGGTGCAGCTCAGACGGCGGCGCGACGGGCGTACAGCTGGGCCGCGACCGTCGACCCGACCATGAGGACCGCGATCGCTCCCAGCGCGATCAGCGCCCCGGGTGACCCTGGCTCTGCTGGGGTGGACGGGCCCAGCGCCAGCGCGGGGGTGGCCGGCGCTGCCAGCAGGTCGACGGTCTCGTCCTTGCCTGTCAGCCGTTGCGTCCGCTCGGTGGCAGCGCTCTGGGCGAGCAGGCTGGCTGCTGTCGACGTGGTCGGGACCGTGCCCCGGACCAGCGACCGGTTGGCGCGGGCGAGGGCGGCGCGACGCGCGGCTGCCAGCTGGTCGGCGGCACTGGGCGCGGCCTTCGGGTGGGTCGACGCCTTGGCGGGAGTGATCGTCTTGTGCGGCGCCGGCTTGTGCGCGGGTGGCTTGTAGCCGGCGGTCTGCTCGAAGTCGACGGTGAACCACAGGCTGCCGTCCGCCGCGCGGACCACGCCGATCCCGACCCGGTTGTAGAGCGGCTCCAGGATGTTCGCGCGGTGGTCCGGGCTGGCCATGAACAGCGACTGCGCCTGCGCTGCCGAGCTGGCCTCGGCGACGTTCTCACCGATGGAGTACCAGCCGCTGACCGCGCCCGCGAGGCTGGGGTTGTGGCTGAGGCTGTGCGCCGCTGCCATGTGTGCCGACCAGCCTCGGGCGATGGACACCAGGGTCGACGAGCTCACCAGCACAGGCAGGCCTGCCTTGACCCGCGAGCTGTTGGTGAGGCTGAGGAGCTGGCTCTCGACGCCCGGCTGGGTGGTGGACCCAGCGGCGACCGAGGGGCCCGCGGAGGCAGCCTGGCTCACGGCCTGGCCGGCGACGGGCGCGGCGAAGCCGATCAGGAGCACGGTGGCGGCCAGTGTCAGCCGGTGCCAGGGGGAGCACGTCACGAAGCAGATCTCCCGGAGGGGGGTTCGGGTGCCGGTCAGAGTACCCACGTCGTGACCATTTCGACACATCAACGACAGAACGTGAGGAGGGCGTACGTTTCCGTCATGACCGTGCATGTCGACCTGGATGCCGAGGACCTGCCTCGCCCGCCTGGACCGGTCACCCGGGTGCGCGCGGTGCGGTACGACGCGGCCACGGGGCCCGCCGAGGCTGGCGATGCGCCCGCGGCCGGGGTGCCCCGGGAGGAGCACCTGGCGACCGAGGAGCCGCTGGAAATCCGGGTTGGGGACCGCCGGCTGGCCGTCACCATGCGTACGCCGGGGTCCGACTTCGAGCTCGCCGTCGGCTGGCTGCACGCCGAGGGGGTCGTCGCGTCCCAGCAGGACGTACGAGCGGTGCGCTACTGCACCGACGTGGAGCTGGACCCCGACGAGCGCTTCAACGTGGTCACCGTCGACCTCGCGGACCCGCTGGCCGCCGCACCGCTCGCCGCCCGCTCGTTCATCGTCTCCAGCGCCTGCGGGGTCTGCGGCCGGGACACCCTCGAGGACCTGCGGGCCCGCGGGTACACGCCGGCCCCGCCAGGGATCCAGCTGGGTCCCGCGATGCTCGCCGGGCTGCCGGACCGGCTGCGGGACGAGCAGCGGGTCTTCGACCGGACGGGCGGGCTGCACGCGGCTGGCCTGTTCGACCTGGGCAGCGGCGAGGTGCTCGTCGTCCGCGAGGACGTCGGCCGGCACAACGCTGTGGACAAGGTGGTCGGTTGGGCCCTGCTCGCGGGCCGGCTGCCGCTGAGCACCGCCGTGCTCGTGGTGAGCGGCCGTACCTCGTACGAGCTGTGCCAGAAGGCCGTCGCCGCTGGGATCCCGGCACTGGTCTCGGTCTCGGCGCCGTCCAGCCTCGCGGTGAGCCTGGCGACGAGCTTCGGGCTCACGCTGGCCGGGTTCGCCCGGGACGGCCGCGTGACCGTGTACGCAGGGCACGAGCGGCTCGCGGCGCGCTGACCGAGCCGCAGCGGGCCGCCGGGCTAGCCTGAATCGTATGGGCAGCGGCCAGCGGGTGGGGGTGATGGGCGGCACGTTCGATCCCGTCCACCACGGGCACCTCGTGGCCGCCAGCGAGGTCGCCACCCGGTTCGAGCTCGACGAGGTCGTCTTCGTCCCCACCGGGCGGCCCTGGCAGAAGTCCGAGCGCGAGGTGAGCCCGCCCGAGGACCGCTACCTGATGACGGTGATCGCCACCGCCTCGAACCCCCGGTTCAGCGTCAGCCGGATCGACATCGACCGGGACGGTCCCACGTTCACCGTGGACACGCTGACCGACCTGCGTGCCGAGCGTGGCGCCGACGTCGAGCTCTTCTTCATCACCGGTGCCGACGCACTCGCCCAGATCCTGTCCTGGCAGCGCGCGGCGGAGATCGTCACCCTCGCGCACTTCGTCGGAGTCACCCGGCCTGGGCACGTGCTGGCCGACCCGGGGCTGCCCGACGGCAGGGTCAGCCTCATCGAGATCCCGGCGCTGGCGATATCCAGCAGCGATTGTCGCGAAAGAGTCGGGCTGAATCAGCCGATCTGGTACCTCGTGCCGGATGGAGTTGTGCAGTACATCGCCAAGCGCGGGCTGTACGGCCAGAGCAACGAGGTGGACTGATGGCGGGCAAGCACCGCAGAGGTGCCGAACCGGAGCTGGACCCCGAGCTCGAGCCGGGTTCAGTGCCGGGTTCGGAGCCGGCGCACGACGAGCTCGAGGAGCCGTCGGACGGCGCTGGCCTTGTCGAGATACCGGTCGAGCTTCCCGTCGTCTCGCTCGTACCCGGCCACGCCAGCACGCGCAGGGCCGCCCGCGAGCAGCGCAAGCACCAGGTCCGCAGGATCCAGATCGTCGCCGCCGTCGTGGTCGTCGCACTGGTCGCCGGGCTGGTCTGGTTCTTCACGTCCTCCAGTGGCGGCACGGACGAGACCAACAAGCCTGTCGTGGCTGCTCGCGGTCAGCACACCGTGCTCCTGCAGGTGGTCGATGCCCACCAGAGCACCCTCGGCGCTGTCCTGCTGGCCCACGACAGCACCGGGCAGGGCAGCGGCTTCGGGGCGCTGATCCCGGCGACGCTGCTCGTGAACACCGCGAGCGCCGGCTCGGTCCCGCTGTCGGCGACGACGACCAACGGGGGCCCCGACGTCGGCCCAGCGTCGGTCGCGGACGCCATGGGAGTGACCGTCGACGGCGGCTGGCAGCTCTCGACCACCGGTCTGGCCTCGCTGGTCGACGCGGTCGGCGGGGTCGACGTGACGGTCGACGAGAACATCGAGCAGACCGCGCCGTCCGGCAGCACCGTGCTGCTCATCCCGGCCGGCCAGCACCACCTCGCCGGCGATCTCGCGGCGACGTACGCGACGTACATCGACTCCGGTGCGCCCGAGCAGCAGCGGCTGGCCCGGCTGGCCACTGTGCTCCAGGCACTGGTCGGGAAGCTTCCGGCCGGGCAGGCAGCGATGGGGGCGCTGGTGTCGCCGCTGGTCACCGGTACCGATGCCAACCTGCCGCCGAGCCGGATCGCGAGCTTCCTCGAGCAGCTGCGCGGGGACGCGGTCGGTGGCCGGCTGTCCTTCGACAACCTCCCCACCCACCCGCTGGACGCAGGCGGCACCGTCCCGACCGTCGTCGTCGACAACAACGCACTGCCGGGCTTCATCAAGACCAACTTCACCGGCTCCGTCCCGACCAACGCTGCCGGCGCGCCGTTCAGCGTCCTGGTCCAGAACGGTGTGGGTACCCCTGGCCTCGACGAGAAGGCTCGGCGCCGGCTCGAGGGCAGCGGTATCTCCTACATCAACGGCGCGAACGCCGTGACCTTCACCAACCCGACCAGCACAGTCCTGATCGCTGACGGCAGCGACACGTCACAACGCCAAGGGGCCGCAGTCGCGAAGGCGCTGGGCCTGCCGACCTCAGACATCAAGATCACCGACCAGGGCCAGAACCTGGCGGCCGTCGTCGTGATCCTCGGGGACGACTTCAAGCCGTGAGAGGCTGGTGGCTCGCAATCCACCGACCGGAAGTGCTCTTGTGACCGCCTCTCCCGAAGCGCTGGCCCTCGTGGCCGTCGCCGCACGTGCCGCCGCTGACAAGCTCGCGGAGAACATCGTGGCCTTCGACGTCAGCGACCAGCTCGTCATCACCGATGCCTTCGTCATCTGCTCGGCCGCCAACGACCGGCAGGTCGGGGCCATCGTCGACGCCGTCGAGGAGCAGGCCCGGATCGAGCTCGGGCAGAAGCCGGTCCGCCGCGAGGGCGACCGCGACGCCCGCTGGGTGCTGCTCGACTTCGTCGACGTCGTCGTGCACGTCCAGCACGTCGAGGAGCGCGTCTACTACTCCCTCGAACGGATCTGGAAGGACTGCCCAGTGATCCCGCTGCCTGCGGACGTGGTGGCTGGCGGTACCCGCTGAGCGGGCGCAAGGTCGTCCTCTGGCGGCACGGGCGGACGGCCTGGAACGACGAGGGCCGGTTCCAGGGTCAGACCGACGTCGAGCTGGACGAGGTCGGCGTCGGGCAGGCCGACAGGGCCGCCCGGCTGCTGGCCGCGATGCCGCCCGACGTGATCGTCAGCTCGGACCTCGCCCGGGCCCAATCCACGGCTGCCCCGCTGGCCGCCTTGTGCGGGGTGCATGTCCGCCTGGACGAGGGCCTGCGCGAGACGTACGCCGGCGACTGGGAAGGCCTGCTAGCCGCCGAGATCGCGACGTCCGACGGTGCCCGGCTGGGTGCGTGGAGGGCGGGGGTCGACGTACGTCCCGGCGGCGGCGAGACGCGTACCGAGATCGCCGACCGGGCCGAGGCCGCGCTCTACCGCGGACTTGCCGAGGTGCCAGACGACGGGGTCCTCGTGCTCGTCACGCACGGTGGGACCGCTCGGGCGTTGATCGGACGGCTGCTCGCCCTGCCGCAGGTCTCCTGGCAGGTCCTGGGCGGGCTGGCGAACTGCTCGTGGTCGGTCTTGGAGGAGTGGGGCGAGCGTAGCTGGCGGCTCACCGAGCACAACGCCGGGACGCTGCCCGAGCCCGTGATGGGCGACGACGGCGCCTGAGCCGGTTTCGCCCGGGAGGAGCGGACCGGCTATCCTGAGCGCGCCCGTGAGGGCACCCGGGGCTTTAGCTCAGCTGGTAGAGCACTTGCTCGGCAGGCAAGGGGTCAGGGGTTCGAATCCCCTAAGCTCCACCCGGAGATCCGCCAGGTCAAAGCGGGTGACGACGTTGCAAGTCGTCGCCCGCTTTCGGCTGTCCGGGCCTTAGTCCGGTGAGCCAGGGGTGGCTCGTCCACCGTTTCGAGAAGCTGCTTGCGGTGGCTGAGCTCGCAGATCCGCTCCTCGGTCAGGTTGTGATCTTGCAGGTACCGCGGCGGTCGTGCCAGCAGGGAAAGCTCGTCCGAGCTCAGTCATCGCCGTGGTCAGGATCAGTGAGGCCGTCGAGCGAAAATCCGGCAGGAGGAGCCCGCGCGCGAGACTCGCGTGTCGCAGGACCCCAGTCGTATCGTCCGATCTACTGGGGGCCGGACGGCAGGAGTGCACCCTCGCGAGTCTGGCCTCCAGCCGCGCGAGTACGACTTCGCGTGAGAGTCACGATGCTTCTGGCTGACGCAGCTCAGGAGGTCAACGGCAAGCTCTCCATTCTCGGTCGCGGTTGGTCTCAACCAGCGGGGCCAGCGCCGACGGCTATCGCCATCAAGATTGACGTGCCATGGACTGAGGCGAACCACCCCCACCCGTTCTGGCTGACACTCTCGGACGAAGACGGGCAGGCCGTTCGCATCGGTCCCATACTCGGCGGAGAGCCTGAAATGGTTTCCGAAGAGGGGCAGCCTGTGGAGGTCCAGGGCCAGTTTGTCGTGGGTCGTCCACCGGACGCCGTCGCTGGCGCGGACCTTCCGAACCGATGGCTGTCAGCTTCGGCCCGCTTCCCCTGCGGCCGGGGACGTACAACTGGCGGCTTGGATCGACGAGGTGAGTGAGCTGGACTGGCGCTGTTCGTTCCGCGTCGTCGGCTAGGTGTTGATCTGCGGGTGCTGTACCTCTGCGCGGCGGGGCGGGAGCGGGATGAAGCCGCTGGTGCGCTG
>JANYIP010000395.1 GCA_025361995.1 Streptomycetales bacterium
GCGGCCGAGCTGGTGCCGCGGCTGGCTGACCGAGGAGAGCGGGATGGCTGCCGCGGCGGCGAAGTCGATGTCGTCGTACCCGACGATCGCCAGGTCCTGCGGCACCCGGACCGACCGCCGGGTCAGCTCCTGCAGGACGCCGAGGGCGAGCAAGTCGTTGGCACAGAAGACCGCGGTGGGTCTCCTGGTCCGCGGCATGGCGATGAGCTCGGACGCGGCACTGCGTCCGGCGGCGACGTTGAGGCCGCTGGTGATCAAGACCGTCAGCTCCGCGACATCGGTGCCTGCCTTGCTCGCTCGAGCCACCGCAGCACGGGCTCCGCGCAGCCGGTCCTGAACCTGGCTGATCCCGAGTGGGCCGCCCACGAACGCCAGCCGGCGGTGGCCGTACTCGATGAGGTGGGAGACAGCGAGCTCGCCGCCGAGCGCGTCGTCCACCGACACCGAGCACTGGTCGCGCCTGGTCGAGCGGCGGTCGAGAAGGACCACTGCGGTCCCGCGCTGGCGCAAGCGGTCGAGCCGGGCGCTGATCCCGTCCGCCGGGGTGATGAGGATGCCCTTGACCCGCTGCTCCTCGAGGAGCTCGAGATAGGCGTCCTCCTTGGACGACTTCTCGTCGGTGTTGCAGAGGATGACGGCGAGGCCGGCTGCGCTGGCGGTGTCCTCGACGCCGCGGGCCACGTCCGTGAAGAACGGATTGGCCACGTCGAGCACCACCAGGCCGACGGTACGGCTCTGGCCGGCGCGCAGCTGGCGTGCTGACTCGTTGCGGATGAAGCCGAGGTCCGAGATCGCGGACTGGACCCGGTCACGGGTGCTGGGGGCGACCAGGTCGGGTCTGTTGAGCACGTTGGACACGGTCCCGACCGACACCCCGGCCAGCTCTGCGACGTCGCGGATGCTCGCTGCTGTCATCTGCGGCGGGCCTCCTGTCTGGGCGCGTGCCGGGGTCGCAGTGAAACGTCTCAAAGCCTAGGGGCGGTCGTCTGCGTACGCCCGTACAACGGTCCGATCACGGTCGTGCGTCATCTGCCGGAAATGGCCTGGAAACCCTTGACACGTTTCAGCGCCGCGTCCTAGGGTCCATCAAAACTCAGATTGAAACGATTCACAAGACCTCGTGAGAACTCGCTCGACCCCATCTGGAGCTGCTGGCCCCAAGCCGGTGCTGGTTGGCCAGCAGGCGGGCCAACCAGGCCCCTTTCAGCCGGCTCAAGGAGAGGACGGAGCACGTGACCGAGCGGCCCGCGGACGCGGCGCAGCCGTTGCTCGTCCTCGCCCGGGCCACGAAGAGCTTCGGCGCCGTACGCGCGCTCGAGGATGGTTCCGTCACGCTCTACCCCGGTGAGGCGCACGCGCTGCTGGGCGAGAACGGTGCCGGCAAGTCCACGCTCGTGAAGATCCTCGCGGGCGTGCACGCCCCCGACGCCGGCGAGCTGCTCATAGAGGGTGTTCCGACGGGACTGAACGGCCCGTCCGCCTCGCGCGCCGCCGGCATCTCGATCATCTACCAAGAGCCGACGCTCTTCCCCGACCTCACTGTCGCGGAGAACATCTTCATGGGCCGTCAGCCGGTCGGTCGCGGCCGGGTCATCGACCGCTCCGCGATGCTGACCGACGCCAAGGCCGTCTTCACGCGGCTCGGCGTCGAGCTCGACCCGGCGCGGCCGGCGCGCGGTCTGTCCGTGGCGGACCAGCAGATCGTCGAGATCGCCAAGGCGATCTCGTTCGACGCCCGCATCATCGTGATGGACGAGCCGACCGCGGCCCTCACCTCGGTCGAGGTGGACCGGCTCTTTGCCGTGGTACGGGCGCTGCGCGCTGACAACGCTGCGGTGCTCTTCATCTCGCACCGTCTGGAGGAGGTCTTCGCCATCTGCCAGCGGGTGACCATCATGCGGGACGGTCGCTTCGTCGGCACGGCAGCCATCGAGGACGTCACCATCGACTCGATCATCTACTCGATGGTCGGCCGCAACCTGGATGCGCTCTTCCCCAAGACGGTGACGCAGGCCGGCGACGTCGTGCTCGCCGTCGACGGACTGACCCGCGCAGGAGCATTCGAGGACGTCTCGTTCACTGTCCGCAGGGGCGAGATCGTGGCGCTCGCCGGCCTGGTGGGCGCCGGCCGCAGCGAGGTGGCTCGTGCCGTCTTCGGCATCGACCGGCGCGACGCCGGCACCGTCACCGTCAACGGTGCCACCTTGGCGCCGGGCTCGCCGCGGGCGGCGATGAGCGCGGGTCTCGCGTTCGTGCCCGAAGACCGGCGCCAGCAGGGCTTGGTGATGGAGCTTGCGGTGGACCACAACGTCGCGCTCGCGTCGCTGGGCCGGCTCAGCCGCTTCGGCCTGATCCGGCGGGCCCGTGAAAAGGAGCTCGCGCTGACCTGGGGTGCCAAGCTGCAGCTCAAGTTCGGCCGTATGAAGAACCCGGTCTCCACGTTGTCCGGCGGCAACCAGCAGAAGGTCGTGCTGGCCAAGTGGCTCGCGCGGACCCCGTCGGTCCTGATCATCGACGAACCGACCCGTGGCATCGACGTCGGCACGAAGGCCGAGGTGCACCGGCTCCTTGACCAGCTGGTCTCCGACGGTGTCGCCGTGCTGATGATCTCGTCCGAGCTCCCGGAGGTGCTGGGGATGGCGGACCGTGTCCTCGTCGTCCGTGAGGGGCGCCTGGTGGCCGAGTTCCCGCGTTCGGCGGCCGACGAGCCATCGATCATGCGGGCCGCCACCGGCCAGACCGTCGGGTCGGCTGCATGACGACACTGACCCGGCCCGCGACCCCGCCGCCGGTTCCCTCGCCCGCCTCGCGACTGCGCCGGGCGGACACCCTGCTGCGGGCCCGCGAGCTCGGCATCGGGCTCGCGATCCTCGTGGTGTTCGGCCTGACGACGTTGAAGAACCACAACTTCGCCGAGGCCGCCAGCGTCCAGCAGCTGCTCGTGGGTGCGGCCCTGATCGCGTTGCTCGCGGTCGGGGAGACGCTGGTGATCGTCACCCGCAACGTCGACCTCTCGGTCGGCTCGGTGCTCGGGCTGTCGGCGTACCTGGTCGGCGACTTCTTCGTGGCGCACCCGCACGCGCCGGTGATCCTTGGCTTCGGAGTCGGGATCGCGGTCGGCCTGTTCTTCGGGGTCGTCAACGGGCTCATCACGACCGCGACCCGAGTGCCCAGCCTGGTGGTCACGCTGGCCGCCCTCTATATCATCCGAGGGATCGACGCGGTCGTCGTCGACGGGAAGCAGATCGACCCGACAAGCATCCCGCGCTCGTTCCAGGCAGTGGGCTATCGCACCCTCTTCGGCATCCCGTGGCTGGTCGTCATCGTCGCGGTGATCGTCTTCGCGGTGGGCTTCGCGATGCGCTCCTTCCGGTCCAGCCGCGATCTGTACGCCATCGGGTCCAACCCAGAAGCGGCGGCGCTCGCGGGGATCCGGACCGGACGTCGGGTCTTCGCGGCGTTCGCCATCAGCGGTGCCCTGGCCGGCCTCGGCGGCGCGCTCTTCCTGGCCGAGTTCGCCACCGTCAACTCCACCGG